>JAAZOW010000090.1 GCA_012797575.1 Methanomicrobiales archaeon
ATGCCGGCATATTGAAAGCAAAGAGGCAGGGGAGGGAGAAACTTCGCAAAGGCAGGCTACGACCCTCATTACGCGTGATTATTGGCGTTACATCTCACGCATCAAAATCTTTGAAGATACGGTGACATGACGCACTAGGGGGAAAACGAATCTCGGGTGCCGGCGATGCCAGGAGGGTTACGAGCGCTGCAATCACAAACAACCACAATTAATACATCTTCCGGCCATCTCTTAGCTGTATGGAGAGTCTTCAGCACATCACCGGCTTCATATGGAATGCTTACAGCGGATCGAGAGGAACGAGAGAATTCCAGCAGAGCACCTGGATCAGATTCTGCGATCGCATGTCATCGATCCGACGGCGCTTCGTAGCGATGATTTCTGGGCGTTCTATGACCGGCGGTACGAGGAGATCCTCGCCCGCATTGAGGCCGCGATGGGCAAGCCCGTGATCCGTGAGGAAGCAGGGACAGCATGACAATCCGGCCCTACACCCCCGAACCGCTGCCCCCGGCCGGCATCGACTGGGAGAGCCACATACCGCAGATTGCATCGGCAAACCGCGCCCTCGCCCGGTACGACGGCGTCCTCCAGGCGATACCAAACCCGAGGCTCCTCCTCTCCCCACTCCTGACAGAGGAGGCGGTGTTGTCATCACGGATCGAGGGGACGCAGGCGTCACTTGAGGATGTTCTGCGGTTTGAGGCAAACCCAAAAGAGCCGATCAGCGGTGCGGCTCTTGCTGATATCCAGGAGATCATCAACTACCGCGAGGCGCTCAACACAGCGGTGGAGATATTGAAGACCCGGCGGCTGGATATCACCCTCATATGCGACCTCCACCGGATCCTTCTTGCCGGTAGCCGGGGCATGGACCGGCAACCGGGATGCATCCGCACGATACAGAACTTCATCGGCCGGGATGCCCGCATTGAGCACGCGATATTCGTCCCACCTGCGCCAGAAGATCTGCCCGCGGCTCTCGCGGACTGGGAGGCATATATGCGGGGTGATGAGAAGGATGTGCTCGTCCAGATCTCTATCCTGAAGGCGCAGTTTGAGATCATCCACCCGTTCTGCGACGGTAACGGACGTATAGGCCGGATGCTTGTACCCCTCGTCCTCTACGAGAAGGGGCTGATCGGGAGCCCTATGTTCTATATCAGTGCCTACCTTGAGCGGAATCGACAGGCCTACTACGAACGGCTGCTCGCGGTATCACGGGACAGTGACTGGAACGGCTGGATAGAGTTCTTCCTCCACGCTATAGAGGTGCAGGCTGGGACGAACGGCCGGAAGGCAAGGGCGATCCTCGATCTCTACGACGAGATGAAGCGGACGGTGCCGGAGGTGACCCGGTCGCAGTATGCAGTAGCCGCCATCGATGCACTCTTCGGGGAGCCGGTCTTCATATCATCTGAGTTCTATGAGCAGACAGGGATACCGAAGAAGACAGCGAACCGGATCCTCCAACAACTCCGGGAACAGGAGATCATTACTGTCCTTGCGGAGGGCGGGGGCCGGCGGGCCGCGACCTATGCCTTCCCGCGCCTGCTCGCCATCACCGAGGGGGGCGGATTGTGAGTATTCTGGATCCGTTTGTGTGTATCAAAACCCCGATCCGATACACACAAACGCCTATCCCCGAGGGGCTATTTGTGACCCATGACAGAATTTGTGAGCCATAAAACGCATTACATGACCCATAAAAATACTTATGCGACATCCATGACCCACAACGGAGTTCACGCGACATGATGCGGAGTTTTGTGTCGCACAAAAACGGTAGTGTGGCGCTGGTGATGGAGAACAACCGGCGCCAACCGGCCACCGGAGCAACATCTATAGGTAGAGGCGTCTGAAGATCTCCGGCCATGGATCTCTCCTTCTGCCGCCACTACGCCGGCGACGGCACACCGCCACAGAATCGCTACTGCCGGATCTGCCCGGAGGCGGCCTGCGGCCGGCTCTGGCAGCGGGTCCGCGATCTTGCCGCATCAAACGGCGGAGAGCCGGTACCGCTTCCCGGGACAAGGGCGGTGCTCTCCCCTAACCCGAAGAGCCCTGACTTCGTCCGGTTGCAGGTCAACTGCCGGTGGAATCTCCCCAAAGAGGACTTCCTGCACTACATCGCCACCGGCCATGCGGGGATGGGCCGGCGAGGGCAGAGAAGCGACCCCCGCGCATCCCCGAGCTGCACCCGGCAGGTCCCCTACGTGCAGGCGATCGTTGAATTGCTCGGCGGGATGGATGTACCCGATATACGGGCGGTGCGGGAGGCGCAGAGGGGGTGAACCAGACCGGCAGATGCCCCGCACCATAGTGGTGAGAGCGCGACCGGCGAACAGGACGAATGCGACGACGGCAAATCATCCCTGGTCAAGAGCTGGTTGGCAAAACGTGTATTCCCCTGGCGGGAAAAGAGGTCGGTATGCCGACCTGCAGCGACTGCACCCCCTACACAAAGGAGACCGCGACCAGCGGAGAGTGTAGCATCAACGGTCGCGGTGACGATCGGGGCCCCCACATGATTATTCTCATCCTTCACCGGGGGCACGCCTTGATGCAGAGACCGCACCTGACACTCGCTGCTTCAACGTAGGTATCAGTTTCGCACGTAAAGGCACGCGCCCCTCATCGCGTTCCTTGAAGCCCTGGGTGGGGAAGTTTACCCTGGGCCTTCGTCACCACACTGAGTCGACCCTCTCACGCATCAGAAAAGATCCTCAGCCCCACGATCCCCGATACGATCAAGAGGATGCAGAGGAGACGGATGACGCTCCGTGACTCGCCGAAGAGAACGATGCCTGCAATGACCACCCCCACCGCCCCGATCCCCGTCCAGACGGCATACGCTGTCCCGAGCGGAAGGGTGGCGAGCGACCGCGAGAGGAGGTAGACACTCCCGGCCATCACGGCAAGGGTCACCAGCGATGGCCCCAACTTTGTGAACCCTTCGGTATACCTGAGACCGAGTGCCCACCCGGTCTCAAGGATCCCGGCGAAGAAGAGGGATATCCAGGCAATCTCCCGCATAGACAAACCCTCTACTATTCCGCTGAAGTGGCGATATACTTTGCCGAGCCACGGTGCCGGATACTTGCCCGCCGGTGAAGTGGTAAGAGATCATACCTCACCAGCGAAATCCAATCCTCTCCAGCACCGAGACTTTGATGGTATCGTTCACCAGTAGCGCAAAGGTACCGGTGAACAGGATGACGAAGAGAGTTATGTGGGGGGAGACCGGCGCTATCCCCGGGGCCCCGATGGTCGTTATCGCCGCAATGACGATCATATCAATAACAACGGCCCAAATAAGAGGTTTACCGGGCATCGAATGCCAGAACCGTCCCCGCTCCCTCACAACGAAGATCGTGAACACCCCCGAGTAGAAGAGGATCTGGAAGGTGAAGGTATGAAGCTCCGGGATATTGTTCAGGAGACCGAACTGCTGAAATCCGATGTACAGAAGCACAGCAGACTCCAAAACCAGAAGTAGACCTAGGGCCAGCGATACGCCTGCCAGGGCTGAGATGTCCCAGACATCCGGCCTTTTTGACCATCGCACCGTATCAGTTGATAGGGACAGTGTCACGAAGTCGATGACGAAGAGGAGCAGAACAAGATCGAACGTGGCGATGATGTATGTGCCGCTGATGAGAAACGCTCCGACGACGAGAAATACCGTCAGGATGGTCTTGATGATCTTATTCAAAGTCCAGGTCACCAACCGCTGGTTGATCATCCTGGCAACCTTTACCAGATCCACGATGTTTGAGAGTCCTTCCCCGGTCAGAACAACGCTTGCTGAGTCTTTGGCCACGTCAGTCGCGTTGCTGACCGCAATCCCTACTTCAGCCTGCTTCAATGCTGGAGCGTCGTTCACCCCGTCACCGGTCATGCCGACAACGTGCTGTCTCGCCTGCAGACTCTTCACGATGGCATACTTATCTTGCGGGTAAATCTCGGCAAAGCCATCGCTCTTCTCGGCGATGTCTGCGGCTTTCTGGGGATCATCTTCAAGGGAACCCGTTATATCCGAGACGCTGACGATATCCCCTGAGAGCCCTACCTCCTCTGCGATCTCTCGTGCGATCGCCGATGAATCCCCGGTAAGCATCTTGACCGATACACCCAGATCCATAAGCTCCCGGATCAGGTCCTTCGAATCGGGCCTCGGGGCATCATACAGTGCAGCCAGACCGACCATCTTGAAGGTACCCTTGCCATCGGTTCGCGCGATTGCCAGTGCCTTATGCCCCTTCTTCGCAAACTCCTCCGTCTCTGACTCAATCGATTCCCTCTCGGCGTTGCTGAGCCGGCAGAGATCGGCGATCACCCTGACGGCACCTTTTGAGACGCGAAACTCCTCCCCTCCTTTTTGGACCAATGCCTCAGTTCTTCTCGTTTCAGGATCGAAAGGAACGAACTCCTTCTGGCGAAGCTCCCCTTGAGCAAACTGCTCTTTTTGTGCCGCTGTGATGAACGCACAATCTATCGGATCCTGGTCCGCTGCCCGGCTCGCCAGAGCGCCGTAGACGACGACATCGCGTTCTGTAAAAGGGAGAGAGGGCTTCACATACGTGATTGAGAGCTTATTCGTCGTTATCGTCCCCGTTTTGTCGATACAGAGGATATTCATCGTGGCAGCATCTTCTGAAGCACTCAACCTCGTCACTAAAACCCCCTTCCGGCCGAGTGCGACAGAACCGAGGGCTGTGCTGATCGAGAACATCGCCGGCAGGGCGACAGGGATCGCCGAGACCAGCAACACAAGCATGAGAGGTAGTATATCGATGATATCGAGGCCACGCAAGACCGAGACGGTGCCAGCGAAGATGACTGATATACCGACGATACCCGCCAACCATCTGACCACCCGGGTCGTGATCTCTTCGACATGGAGCGCTGGCCTGGCTGTCTGGACGAGCTGCGTGGTCTTCCCAAAATAGGTTCGTGCACCTGTCGATACAACAATACCGGTCGCCTCGCCCCTCTTGATGATGGAGCCTGAGTAGAGCAGATCATCCACACTCTTCCCGATGCTCTCAGACTCACCGGTGAGTGCCGATTGGTTGATCTCAGTCTCGCCGTCGATGATCACGATATCGGCAGGGACGAAATCCCCTGCCCGTATCCTGGCGATATCGCCCGGCACGAGTTCCCGTGCCGGTAACATCCCCCATTGCCCGCTTCGGAGAACCTTCGCATTTATCTGGAGGGTTCCCTTAAGCGACTCCACCGCTACCGAAGCCCGACGCTCCTGGATAAACCCTGTTGCAGAGTTGAAGAACAGCAGCACGAGTATGATAGAGGCATCCAGGTATCTCTGCGTGAGGAAGGATATGACGATGGTGATCTCCAGCATCCACGCCGTAATACCCCAGAATTTTCGAGCGAACTGGATAGCCGGGTTGACGGTCGGCGGTTGCACTTCATTGTATCCGTACTGCTCGATCCTCCTTGCAGCTTCGGCATCCATCAATCCGGACGTCGTATCAGACTGAAGAGTGCGCACCGCTTCGCTCCACGAGGCTACCTTGGGGTGATCTCCAGCGGCAGGCAAGGAGACATTGTCAGAGCGATGTTCCATGCAGATCAACCAGCATTTTCCAGCCGGACAGGGTCCGGTTCCAGGAGGCTTTCCTGGCACCCCCAGATGATATACCCGATGGTTCCATTCTAAAAAGAATCCAGTCGTCGGCATCCACCTGATCTTGAAATGATCCGTACCCCGACGGGCCCAGGTCCCGCCGGCGAGACGATCCCGTGCTCTGGCTCTTCAGGAGAAGTGTCCACCTTCCCGGAGACCTGGCGATGGTCAGGGCTGCAAAAGTGAGTCGAACCTGCCGACCATACCCCGCACTGCACAGCGAGGTGTCAAAAAGGAGAGGGTTTCAGAGCGCAGGCTTACCCGCGAGTGCCTCAACGAGAAGCTTGACCCCTGCCTCGATATCGCCGATATCGACCACTTCGGCCGGAGAATGGATGTAACGGGCCGCGATCGAGAACGGGATGCTCGGGATGCCACCCCGCTCGAGATGGATGATGGTCGCGTCGGTGTTGCCACCGGTCCCGACCTCAAGCTGGTAGGGGATACCGCTCTTCTCCGCGGTCTCCCTGAGCCACGCGGTCATCCTCGGGTCAGCCATGAGTCCGCGCCCGCTCGCACTGACGAGGACAAGGACCGGC
The DNA here is from genome assembly GCA_012797575.1 of Methanomicrobiales archaeon. Classification (GTDB taxonomy): domain Archaea; phylum Halobacteriota; class Methanomicrobia; order Methanomicrobiales; family Methanoculleaceae; genus Methanoculleus. Next base: position 6,193 of record JAAZOW010000090.1, read on the forward strand.
CCCTTGCCCATCTCGACGCTCGCATCCTTCTTCTCAATCCCCGGATGATCGCCCGGTATGGTGACGTCGGTTGCGATCGCACAGTCCGGGTTTAAGGAGTAGGCGCTGACCTTTGCCCCCTTCAGCCCCAGCTCCTCCTGGACCGTGAAGACGCCATAGATCGTGTGGGGTGACTTCACCTGTTGCATGGTCCGGATGAGCATCGCAACACCGACCCGGTTATCGAGCGCCTTCCCGGTCACCCGGCTGCCGGCTAGCTCCGCAAACTCGCGGTCGATGGTGATCGGGGTGCCGATCTCGATCCCGAGATTACCTACCTCCTCATCGCTTGTCGCGCCCACATCGATGAACATCCCCTCGATCTTGATCTCGCGTTTCCTCTCCTCTTCCTTCATCACGTGGGGGGGTTTGGCGCCGATGACTCCCATGACCGGCCCCTTCTTCCCATGCAGGATCACCCGTTGGCTGTAGAGCACCGGTCCGAACCAGCCCCCGAGGGGAACGATCCCTATGAATCCCTTCTCGTCGATGTGCTGGACCATCAGACCGATCTCATCCATGTGAGCAGCGATCATGATGGAAAAGTCATCGCCGCGCTTCACGGCGATCAGGTTGCCCATCGTATCTTCAGCGATCTCATCGACTGAACCCGTGAGTTCTGCCCTGATGATATCCCTGACGCTCCCCTCATTGCTCGAGACGCCGTGAGCGTCTGATAATCTTCTCAATAACTCTTTTACCATTCCGCATCACTCCACCAGTGCCGCAAGCCTCTCAACCGCCCGGGAGAGGTTCTCCCGGGATGTCGCGTAGCTGAAGCGTGCATAATCAGGTGCCCTCGAGCCGAACGCTCCGCCCGGCACGATGATGACACCATCTTCGATGGCCCTCTCGATAAGGTTTCGCCCCAGGGGTACGAAGGCGTAAAAAGCCCCTTCAGGTCGGGAGAAATCGAATCCAAGGCCAAAGAGTCCTTCGTAGAGGAGATCCCTTCTTGCACGGTACTCCTCTCGCATCCGCGCAACCGGTCGTTGATCGCCGGTGTATGCGGCAAGCGCAGCATACTGGGATATCGATGTCGCACACGCCTGAGCATACTGGTGTATCTTGAGGAACTCCGGTATGTAGTCCTCGGGCGCGGCTAGGTAGCCGACCCGCCACCCGGTCATGGCATACGTCTTGCTCGCGGCGTTGATGGTGATGACATCATCGCCGAATCGACCTGCGCTGACGTGTTTCTTCTCGTATATAAAGTGCTCGTAGACCTCGTCGGTGACGACGGTGACGCCGCAGTCGTCTGCATACTCCACGAGAGCACGGATCGACTCCTCGCTCTCGACGACGCCGGTGGGGTTTGCGGGTGAGTTCAGGACAACGATCCGCGCTCCGTCCATCTGCTCCTTCGCGCGCTCAACATCGATGTGGAGGGTCTCATCAAGTTCCATTCCTTCGGGCCGCCCACCGGCAAAGGTCGCAAGAGCGGCGTAGGAGACAAAGCCCGGATCAGGAACGAGGACGCGGTCACCCGGATCCACGAGTGCCTCCATGACGAGATGGAGTGCCTCGCTCCCGCCTGCCGTGACGAGGATCTGCTCCGGCTGGAAGACAAGATCGTTCTCCCGCTTACATTTCGTGCATATCGCTTCCCGAAGCTCGAGGATTCCGGCGTTTGGCGTATATCCTGTTTTCCCAGCCCTGATCGCGGCGATAGCAGCCTCCTTGATGTGATCAGGGGTATCAAAGTCTGGCTGTCCGATACCGAGGTTGATCGCATCTGGTCCCCCTGCATCGAAGAGTTTCCGGATCCCTGACATCTCCACCGACCGGACCCGGGCAGCATACCTGTGCTCACTCATAGTTTACCTCTCACTCAATATTCGCGTGCCGGCACTGAAGATCTTCAGGTCTGCATTGAGTTATCTCCATAAGCCGGGATATGATGGCATCCGCAAAGACCATGGCAGTCGTCTCGAAGATGGTGCCCAGCGGCGCAAACGATTTGTGTTCACCCATCATCTGCCGGATCTCAAACTCCGCCGACTCATCGGTCACCCTGTCTCGCTGGCTCTCGATGATGACGATGCAGTCAGCGATACGCCCGATCCTCGACTCTTTCTTTGAGGTGATGAGACAGACCCGCCCGCCGATCTCTTTTGCGGTCTCCGCGATATCCGCGACGGTCTTGGTCGCGCCGGACCCGGAGAAGACGATGACGATGTCTCCCTGCTTCATAGCCGGGGTCACCGTCTCCCCGATGACGAACGCCGAGAGACCGAGGTGCATCAGCCGCATGGCGAACGATTTTGCTACCAATCCGGAGCGCCCCGCGCCCATGGTATAGATGCGGTCCGCGTTCAGGATCTCGTCTATCAACGCGTTGATCTGGTCGTTGGATATCACATCTGCAATGGTTCTGATCTTGGTTGCCATCAACCGCATCATACTCTTAACCGGGTGATATGTCATCGTATATCCTCTGTTTCATTTCACGAGAAGGCACATTAGGATATGTCAACTCCCCCAACTAAGCTGAGGGCATGATGCCATATTTGGCATCACGCTCTTTACCTTCATGGGGTTCTCGGGGCAGAGTGGGAAGACTCCACCAAGCAGGTGCGGGAATGGGAGCAGAGCCCCTTCGTCCTGCGATCACTCTATATCTATATCTTTATGATGAGGGATCACATATAATCGAATGGTTCATCGGATCTTTAGCCTACAGGATCGCCCTTGCAGCAAGATCGATGAACGATACACGACGTGCCACCCTGGAGGCAGGGCACGTGTTGTGAATGTTGGAGCCTGATCGATGGAGACCCGAGCAGTGCGGTCACTGTCATGATGTGGTCCCTATCAAGAAACCGGTGCTCTCTCCCGGAGATCTTTCGCAGTTTCCTCCTAGCCGCCTTCTGGAGGTCCCTTCGGAGCCTCCCATATCGTCGTCGCACCTTTTTCGGTAGCATCGCTGGAGAATGCTTTATCTCATGGGGGTGAAGGGGCGCCCGAACCTCCCCTCTTTCAGGCTACCGGTTTTCTCTCTCCCAGCCTTACGACGAACTCCTGGGGATCAATCCCGAGCGCATCCAGGATCTCCCGCTGCTTCTCCGTGACCTCCGTGATCATGAGCGAACCGTTTGCCAGCTCCACCATTCGCAGTTTTGAGAGCTCTAGCAAGATATGATCCACCGGATACTGCTTCTGGAGACCCGTATCATGCACCTTCGCTCGAAACGCCATCCTGATGATCAGAGCAAGAAACACGACGAACAGCATCCCCTTCACCATCTCCCTGGACTCCTGATAGGGCGGCATCAGGCCGATTTCGCCTTTCAGGATGTCGAAGCTCTTCTCCACGAGATCTTTTTCGCGATAGAGATCGAGACACGATTCCCAGGTGAAATCTCCCCGATACAGGAGGATCGTCAGGCCCATCCTGTTTACCCGTGCCGCAATGGCCTTGGGTCGTGTCCTCACGGTGAATCTATCCCCATCCACCATCCACGCAATGTACCTTGCATATGAACCGGTTACCGATGCTGCCACCTCTGCCGGATTCATCCACGGCCGAAGATCAGCCTCCTTAAGCCGCTCCATCCGCTCGTGCAGCTGTCGATAGAACGACTCTCGCTCCTGCTGTTCCCAGGAAGGGCTGTAGTAGGCGAACCCAGCAATCGAGTGATCACCCACGACGAGTTTGGTCTCCTGCACAAAAAGCGCCTTCCCCTCGTAAAGGTAAAGGTTATCCGGGTGACCAACGGTCGCCTGGAGGGCTGCATAAGCCTGTTTCATGGCCTTCATCGTCGTCGTCGGTGGGAGGACAAACTCATAGGGTGATGCCAGCAGGGCATCGAGGTTTGCAACAGAGAGAAATCCACGGTCCATGACAAGGGCGGTCTCCTGAATTCCCGTCCCGGCCAACGCCATGATCGTATGGCTGAGGGCGGAGACATCGGCGATGCTCCCGGGATAGACCTCATACCAGAGGGGAATGCCCCGCGCCCGGTGGACTGTGAGGGAAAGGCTGATCTGCTGCATTTCCGGGCTATCAGGGTTATAGTTGCGCTCGAAGAGGGAGATGGAGTCCGTCCAGGAGGAAGGCAAGGTGAGGGCATAGAGGAGAGCGCCACCGCTGTCCTGCGAACGGGTAAATGAGCGGCAGAAATTGAGAGGAAGATCGGATGAACCGATCGACTCAAGGAGGTAGCTCAGGGTACCCGGCGAGAGGGATATGTCCGGGCAGAGATGGGCGAGGAGAGTTCCCTCCCACCAGGCTTCGATCTGAGAGAGGGGGAGGGGGGAGAACACTCGGTTGAGGGCAAGGGTGAGGAGCATCTGTGCCTCTGCCTGCGGGAAGTGTTCGGAGAGGAGCGCATCAAGGCGGAGGGCATCGATAACGGCGAGAAGCGGGAGGTAGTCGCCATATGCGAAGGTGGAGCGTGGGGTTCTGGCGGCATCCCGGACACGGACGGGCTTTCCATCGATCGATTTGCCAAGATACCTGCTCCGTTGGCGGGTGCGCTTCGTGACTGGATCGTAGTAGTAGGTGATCTCGTAGAGGTATTCCTGGCCGTTGATGACCTTTGTCCGGATGGTGGATCCCATTACATGTGCTAATTAGGCTGCCTGAAACATTTAAGTTTTGCGCTCTAATCGAGGAGAAGAAGCAGGAGATAGGATATCTTGCATAGGCAGCCTAATTGGGGGTGAGGACAACCACATGTGCCTGGCTCACCCATGAACCTGAGCTTAAGTATACGCACCCTATGCGCATCTGTAGGTAAGAAGCAGGGTATGGTGCAGGAGTTAGGGGGTGCACGATGAAAAGAATCCGAGAATTTAGAATCAGAAATTATTTATGTTCAGGTCTGCAATCTGAGATTATGTCGGTTGATTCATCCGGTCGCGGCGGCGTCGATCGGGAGGTACCAATCGGCATAGGCCTGTGAGTACTGCTCATAAGACCCCATGAGCCTCGGGCTCGTGGAAAAACATTATGGATGGACATACCATGGCGAAGAAGATCAAAGGACTTGCAATGCGCAAGATCGGCGAGATCGGATGGATTGAGAAAGAGGCGCCCGAGTGCGGACCACTCGATGCACTGGTAAAGCCCCTCGCGATGGCACCGTGCAGCTCTGATGTCCACACTGTATGGGAAGGAGCAATCGGAGAGCGCACTGACATGATTCTCGGGCACGAAGCTGTCGGAGAGGTCGTCGAGGTGGGCTCTTTAGTGAAGGAATTCAAGCCCGGTGACCGCGTCATCGTTCCGGCAATCACCCCTGACTGGATGGCCCTTGAATCCCAGGCAGGCTTCCCGATGCATTCTGGCGGAATGCTCGCTGGCTGGAAGTTCTCGAACTTCAAGGACGGTGTCTTTGGCGAGCTCTTCCATGTCAACGAGGCGGATGGAAACCTCGCGATCCTCCCTGACACCATCCCGGCAGCAGAAGCAACCATGATCACTGATATGGTCCCGACCGGCTTCCAGGCAGCAGAGCTTGCTGACATTAAACTCGGCGACACTGTCTGCTGTATTGGTATCGGCCCTGTTGGACTGATGGCAGTTGCAGGTGCAAACCTGATGGGTGCATCGCATATCATCGCAGTTGGCAGCAGGCCCGTCTGCGTATCTGCAGCTAAGGGATACGGTGCGACTGATTGTGTCAACTACAAGGACGGCGATATCGTCGAGCAGGTTCTCGAGAAGACCGACGGCAAGGGTGTGGACAAGGTCTGTATCGCTGGCGGTGACGTGAAGACCATCGACCAGGCGATTCGCATGCTCAAACCAGGTGGCATCATCGGAAACGTCAACTACCTCGGCTCCGGCGAGTACGTCGTCGTTCCGCGCGTCGAGTGGGGTTGCGGTATGAGCCACAAGTTCATCCACTGCGGCCTGATGCTTGGAGGCAGGCTACGGATGGAGAAGCTTGCGAGCCTTGTTGAGACCGGCAAGCTTAACCTCTCCCCGATGCTCACCCACCGGTTCAAGGGATTCGACAAGCTTGAGGAAGCTCTGCTCCTGATGAAGGACAAGCCACGCGAACTCATCAAGCCTGTTGTCGAAGTCTAAGAGTAAACCTCCAGTCCTGGAGATTAACCTGAAGAATAGAGTGGGGCATAGCACAGAAGTTGGGGATAGATACTGACTAAAAGAGCAGTTCATATAAATACTGGAGCTCCTTGGTGCAGGCTAAAGCCAACTCCTTCGTGCTCCCTGCCTATTTTTTTCGTGAATTGGCTGTTTGGATGTCCGTATCAGATGCGCCTGCAGCCCATATGCAATATCAGACCATTCTGAGGCTTGTGTGAGGGGTCACGGCTCTACGCCACCATCAAAGCCCTCGTGCATCACGTCACCGTATCTTCAAAGGTTTTGACGTGTGAGATGCAACGCCAAAAATCACGCGCAATGACGGTAGTAACCTGGTTTTGCGAGGCCTCCCCCTTCTTTCAATGTGCTGGCATCCCCCACCCCGCCCGGCCTTGGGGCGGGGGAAGTCGTGGCGATACCCGAGGAGGGCCGTATCCGGGAGAGGAAACCCACGCGCCAGCTCGTTCTTTCAGGTTCTCCCCGTACACTGGACCGTGGGGGGCAAAAAGCCCCCTCCCCTGTCACTCTTGGGTTCACTATGCCAGTATCCCAGCTCGGGGCAGAGTGGAGAGAGACTACAAAGGGCGCGAAGAGGGCCAAACACACCCCCCAAAGATCTCTCGAATGTACGATTGACAACGAGCATGAGCTAAGTACTGATCCAGCAGACCACCCATGATCGAGGCTGTATGCAGAAGAAAGAGGGTGCGAGAGGTACCTTCGCCGCCCCGGATCAGGCGAGCTTTCGGTACAGGGCGATGTCGAGCGGGCCGGCAAGCAGTGGTTCCGCCTTCTCCACGAAATGCAAGAAGTGAGGGGTTTCGTTGTGGAAATCGATCGCAGCCTGATCTCTCCAGACTTCGATGAACGTGAATTTCGAGGTATCTGCGAGATCTGCGTAGAAGCCGTATGAGATGTTTCCTGCCTCGTCCCTGCTCGCTTTGACGAGATCCTGGGCAAGCTTCACAAAATCGTCACTCCTGTCTGCCTTTGCGCTACATCGGGCAATAATGGCTATCATTGACACTCCTCCTGATTGATACTATGTGAGGTTTTTCCAGATGGTTGATAAATCTACCCTATTTCGTCTACGGGAAAGCCCACCGTCTCGGATGTAACCGGTGAAGGGTGGTCTACTCCCCTCTACTTCCCTCGCCGGGAGCCTCGGTTAAGGCGGAACGGCGTTGAACTCGCAACAATGGGGAACGTTCCCTCGGCTGCACGTCGAATATCTTCGACCGAGTAAAACGCTTTTGGGGCAAACTCGTGGATGGCGTTCTCCACGTCTCTGATATTCTTCCTCTTGATGACCGAGAAGATGACTTTACCGGGGCCCTGCTTTCCCTGGGCATCGAGGACTGTCACCCCATAGCCGGCGGCGCGCAGGTAATTGATGAGATCTGTCGCGTCTCGTGGGGTTATGATCCGGATGAGAGAGAGTCCCATCGCCAGTCGCTCCTCGACGAGCATCCCGACGTAGTTCCCCGTGCCGAACCCGGCCGCATA
>JAAZOW010000187.1 GCA_012797575.1 Methanomicrobiales archaeon
GGGGACGTCACACCCTGCCCGTACTTGCCCGTCTCAGTTGGGAATGTCAGGCAGGAGCCCTTCGGTGATATCTGGTACGGGTCCGATATCCTCATCGCGCTCCGCGACCCCGATCGACTCTCAGGGAGGTGCGGCCGGTGTGAGTACCGCCGGGCCTGCGGCGGGTGCCGTGCGCGGGCCTACGGGGAGGTGGGCGACATTCTGGCGGAAGACCCCTGTTGCCCCTACGAACCTGGAGAGGTGAAGCATGGCTGACTGGCATCTGGATATCCTCGACCGACGGCTCCTCGAGGCCCTGCAGGATAATTTCCCCCTGACAGCGCGACCATGGCGCGAGATCGGGGACCGCATCGGCGCATCGGAGGATGATGTGCTCCGGCGGGTGCGCTACCTCATCGACAAGGGTATCGTCCTGACCATCTCGCCGGTCCTTGAATCGACACGGATAGGCCTTGGCGCCTCCACACTCATTGGCATGCGGGTGCCGCCTGACCGGGTGGATGCGTATGCATTGGCTATCAACCGAGAACCCGGTGTCTCGCACAACTACATCCGGGATCATGACTACAACCTCTGGTTTACGCTCGCGGCCAGGGACGGTGCCGCCCTGCGCCGGACGGTTGATGGTATCATTGCCCGGACCCGGACCTCTTCAGCCGACATCCTCGATCTGCCCGCAACGCGGCGGTTCAAGATAGGTGTCCGATTCCGGTTCTCTCCGGACGGTGATGGCGCGTGAACACTCGTGATCATGCCCTCCTCCTGAGGCTCCTCGCGGGTGTTCCGCTGGTTGAGGAGCCTTACCGGGAGATCGCAGCAGCACTCGGCATGACGGAGGCGGAGGTGATCGCCCGGATACAGACCCTCCTCTCCCAGGGCGTCATCCGGCGGTTTGCGGTGCGGATCGATCACCGGAAGGCTGGCATCCTGGTCAACGCCATGGTCGCGTGGCGGGTACCGCCTGGAGAGATGGTGCGGGTGGCGGGTATCATGGCCCGGTCCTGGGAGGTGACGCACTGTTACGAGCGCGTACCCATCCCCGGCAGGTGGGACTACAACCTCTACTCCGTTCTGCATGGCAGGCGCCGCGAAGAGGTCGACCGCTCCATAGATCACCTCTCCCAGGCGACCGGCATCGATGACTATGCGGTCCTCGTCAGCACCCGGGAGCTGAAACGCACGCCTCCCGGGCTTGCGTTCCTCTCAAAGGAGGGGGTTCAATGATCCGGTTCACGTACCTCGTGCATGGCGAAGGGCCGGTCAGCGGCACGGCGAAACTTGCGTTTACGAAGGAGCATCGCGGGCCGGTGATCTTCTGGAACATCACCTCGCGCTGTAACCTCGCCTGTGCGCACTGTTACATCCGATCCGGGCTCGGGCAGAGGCGAAAAGATGAGCTTACGACGGATGAGGCAATGACTCTCATCGATGACCTCGCTGCCGCAGATGTCCCGCTCCTCCTCTTCACGGGCGGGGAGCCGCTGATGCGGGGAGACTTCTGGGATCTTGCGGAGCACGCCCGTGATCGTGGTATCTCCGCGAGCCTGAGCACCAACGGAACCCTGGTCACCCCGGGCGTCGCTCAAAGATTCCAGGACGTAGGGATCGGGTATGCTGGGATATCCCTCGACGGTGCAACGGCGGCGACCCATGATGCGTTCAGGGGCGTTCCGGGCAGTTTTGACCGTTCTGTGCAGGCGCTGAAGAACTGCATCGATATGGGCATCCGGTGCGGGGTCCGGTTCACGGTCACGAGGAGGAACCATGGCGAGCTCGGTGATCTGATCGCGCTTGCCCAAACACTCGGGGTGCACCGGTTCTGCATCTACTGGCTCGTCCCGAGTGGGCGCGGGGGCGATGTACACGCTGATCTGCAGGTCGCGCCCTGGGAGATGCAGGCGGTCCTCGATCTGATCTACCAGGCAGTCCTCCAGACAGATCCTGCGACGATGGAGTTTCTGACCGTCGATGCTCCACAGGACGGTGTATACTTACTCGAAAGACTGAAGAGCGATGGCAACCCTGCATACGGTCGGGCATATAGTTTCCTGGCCCGCATGGGCGGATGCAGTGCCGGGAGGCGGGTAGCGAACATCGATCCATCCGGGAACATCTACCCCTGCCAGTTTGCACAGTTCGAGGAGTTCAGAGTGGGTAATATACGAGATCGACCGTTCGGTACCATATGGAACGATTCTGGTAACGCGGTACTCGCAGCGTTCCGATCGGGCGAGAGTGAGCCCGGGAACCAGTGTAGCGCCTGCGGGTGGCAGGAGATCTGTGATATGGGGTGCAGGATCCGGGCTTACGTCCAACACGGCGATCTTGGTGGCGGCGACCCGCTCTGCTCAAGGCACGGGTGATCGCGCCGCAGAGGATAATATATAAATATCAGATACGTTATGGTCTCCCGCATGAGGCCTAACATAATCCTCCTCGTGGCGCTCATCACCGTGAGTGCCGGAGTTCTGGCCGCGGGGTGCGTCACGCCGGGTGAAAATGTCACTCAGCCGACAACCGCGCCGGCCGCGACTGCAACGCCAGCTATTACAGAGACGGCCACGCCACTTGAGACTGCGACATCGCCTGCTACCGAGATGACAACCGCTGAGACCCCCTCCACAACGACACCAGCAGCGACTACAACGACACCAGCAGCGACGAACACAACAGCACCAGCAGCAACGAACACAACAACAGTAGCGGCCGGTGGGACCGCGACCGTCGATCTCTCCGCCAAGAACATCGCGTTCAACAAGAGCACGATCACGGTACCGGCGGGAGCAGATGTGACGGTGAACTTTGACAACGAGGATGATGGCATCCCGCACAACTTCGCTGTCTACACCGACTCTTCCGCGACTGACACGATCTTTTCAGGCGAGACCATAACCGGCCCGGATACGACCACCTACACCTTCACGGCTCCATCCGATCCAGGTACCTACTACTTCCGTTGCGACGTCCACCCAGAGCAGATGAATGGGGACTTCGTCGTACAGTGATCGGCTCAAAACCCACTCCTCTATTTTTGCGGGCTCGTCCGCGTGGCATGAACAGGAAGACCTCATCCACTGGATACAGGGATGGAGGCGGAGCTCCTTCGTCCTGTGAACCTCGCCTCGCCACACGCATGCTTGATCTGCCCAATCGTGGTCTCGTATGAGGCAGAACTCAGGTGGAGCGTTTGCAGCAGTTGACTCCCGGATAGCTCCACTCCTCCATAGGCTAATCGCTCCCTTCTTCCGGATTAGGGGGTTCATGGGCGTCAAGCCACCTGCAGACATCACTCTCTCCTGGCCCGGCGTGTTGTTATTCGGGATCGCGGGTTGCCCTTCCCCCGTAGAGGAGGGGCGCTCAAGAGCGCGCAGAAAGACCATGCATCTACGTGATCCCCCGCGCACCTGACATCCCCATAAGATATATATGCATCAGGCCCTATCCCCCGGCCCGTATGAAATCACATACACAACGTATGGCCTTCCTTGCGATTGTGGTCTGTTTATGCCTCATTGGAGGCGTTACGGCCCAGCAAGGAGGAGAGAACAACACCACTACATCGCCAGCGGCGACGACCTCTGCCGGTGGGGCGAATGCCACAGACCTCACCAATGCTGGTGCGCCGCAGGCAGTAAAACTCGTCGGCAACAATACTCCGGTGACGACGTTCGGGAACGTCTCTGGATTCACTCCAGAGGTGAGCTTGGAATTGGTAGCGAACAACTTCACCACTGCGCCGATGATGGTTACGACGGCACCGGGCGATGACTCTGGCCGGCTCTACGTCGTCGATCAGATCGGTGTGGTGAAGATCTTGGATGCA
>JAAZOW010000031.1 GCA_012797575.1 Methanomicrobiales archaeon
GCTTCCGTGCCTCATCTTTCCAGGTGGCAATCAGGCCTCCCAGCCAGTCCAGCTCGGTCACCGCGCTGGCGACGGCCGCGTTGACTTTGCCTCTGTAGCCATCCCACCGCCTCTTCAGGTAACCCCTCAGTGTCAGGCGGATCTCCGGGTTCTCAAGAGATGCATCAACCCAGGAGTCCATATCGATGTAGTAGTCATGGAGCAGACCGAGGAGGTTCTCGTCCCGGCGGACGAGTTTTTTCTTGATATCGCCCGCGGTCAGTATATCAAGGCTATTATAGCGTTCAATCTTCTCATAGAGCCCGATCTCATCCTCAGAGAAGATCTTTATGGCATCGAACACCTCCCCGTTGGCCTTCACGCTGGCTGCGAGGGCAACGAGAGCGGCATCGAACTGAGAACGACAGTGGGAGTCCAGATCCTTGTAGAACGTGCCACACTCTCCATCCTGGTACCGATCAGAATTCGCTCGGATCTGGTTCCAGAGATCAACCCTTCGTTCAAGTGCCTCATACCGGATCTGAGGCCCGGCCTTTAAGACTCGTTTTGCCGGTAGCAGTAGTTTTTTTATGCATTCGAAATCTCCTTCGTCAAACATCTAATCATCTCCTAAAAATACCTCCATCTCACAGTCGATCGTCTCGGCGAGAAGTTCAATGATCTCGCCATATCCCTGGATGGTGATCAAAACAGTCGCATTTCCGTTGTTTTTCAGTGTGATCTCAATGGACGCTTGTCCTTTTTTTGTGGCTACGATGTACTTCTTTGTGTTCCCCGTTCTGTAGCCATACCCTGCATTGACCTTGCTCATCAGGTAGGAGAGAAACCTCTCGAGGGCCTCAAGCTCCATCCCGCTCTCATAACGCAGCCTCCTCGTCTTCTCCTCCACATCAGGGTGATACTCCTCCATCTGGTAGACCCCAACCTTTCTTCTATCACCCTCAAGACGAGAATAGAGATCTTCAAGAAACTCATCGATGTTTGCTCCCTTGAAGATCATCGCCGTCCCCTTTGGCTTGGTGATCTCTGCTCTATCCCCCCATCGCTCTATTGCGTAGTCTATACGCTTCCTCTCCGCATCAGATTCATAGTCCACAACCAGGAGATACTCCATTGATGTCTCATTTTGGGATTCCGCCTATATAGTGTTTTCTCCATTTTGGATATTGTCTGGTTCAGTATCCAGATTGGAGATATATTTATATGTTCGGATGTCTCACTTTCGATAGAGAGCCTATGAGTTTCTGGGATGTGTTCAGGAAGAACCCTGTTGATAAAATAAAGGTACGTGAACTCCAGGGAGAAGAGATCCGGCTAAAAAATCAGATTGAGCGTGCGCGCAAGGAGATCAATAAACTCGAGAAGGAGAAGAAGGTCCGGTTCCAGGAGGGCGTCGGGGCAGACCTCCTGAAGAAGAAGATGCTTGCCCAGGAGATCAAACAACTCGATATGGAGGTTAAGCTCAAGACGCAGAAGTTCATGGCGATGCACAAGCAGTTCATGTTCATATCAAACCTCATCGTGATCAAGCAGTTCGAGAAAGAGCTGAAGAACACGCCATTCTGGGATAAGATCACTCACATCCCTCCTGAGCAGTTCGAGAGCGCCCTGATCAATGTCAACCTCTCGGGAAAGGCCTTTGAGAACGTGCTCGACAGCCTCAACCAGGTCTTTGAGATGGAGATCGCTGATTTCCAGATGACTGAGGACGAGGCCGAGAAGCAACTGCTGGACACCTGGAGTCAGATCGAGGCCGGGACCATGGATCTGGAGGAGGGTGAGGATATGCTCTCCATAGATAAAGATCTTGAGGGGAGAGAGGTCTGAGGGAGAGCTATGGGTCTCCTTTCCCGCCTCTTCGGGGCCAGAAATCCGGTTGAGTCGATGAGCCGAAAGGATCTCCACATCATGGAGATCCAGCTGACCCGGCGGATCGACGAGATCGCTGGGGAGGCAAAGAAGGTCGATGGAGAGATCGCACTCCTGCTTGAGAAGGCCCGTTCTCCCCTGTCCCGGAACGAGGAGATCAGTCTTGCACGCCGGATAAAGACCCTCTCTCAGAAGAAGGACATGAAGCTCGCCGCTCAGGCCCAGCTCGACAAAGAGCTCAGAGCGGTCTCGAATATACTCATCCTCAAAGAGCACGAGGCAGATCTGAAGTCTGCCGGGATATGGAACCAGGTAAAGGATCTGGAACCTGATGCCCTCGAAGACTGGCTTATCCAGAAGAATCTTGAAGGCCAGAGCAGAAGCGATCTCATCACGACGATCACCCAGATGACGTCAGGCGCGATGTCAACCGGCGTGGAGGAGGATGACGATCTCGATGAGATCCTCGGCGTGATCAGGGCGGTGCAGGATGGATCCCTCGAGCCCACCGATGTGGATCTCACCGCAGAACGCCGGGAGTATGAATAGAACAGGATCTCGGGCCGGTTCATGAGACCCGGTCTTTATCCATTTTACAATATCTGAGGGGATTACAGGCATGAGAGTGGACCTGACAGGCGCATTGAATTCGGTGCTGCAAAAGACTATCAAGGAGTATAGAGCCGCGGATGAGTGTGGTGATGTCCGGAGTGCCCGGGCAAAGGCCCTGGAGTGCGCAGGATTGCTGGAGCAGATAGCCCGATCGTCTCCGGGGCAGCGTGAGATCTACATGAAACGCGCTCAGGAGTGGAGAGCAATCGCGGGTCAGGTGGAGGCGAGGGGGAGCGGCAAGGTTGTGGAGTCGGCAGGGAGCGGAGAGAACGAGTTCCTGACCTACGCCGAGTCCCTGATAGCAACGACCCCGGTGCGATGGGGCGATATCGGGGGTCTTGATACTGTCAAGCGGTTGATGATGGAGACGATCGTTATCGCCGGCTTAAGCAAGCCCGATTCCATCAAGCCCTGGAAGGGCATCCTCCTCTTTGGCCCGCCCGGCACCGGCAAAACCCTGCTTGCGGCCGCGGCTGCCGGCAGCCTCAACGCGACCTTCTTTGATGTCAAAGCGGATCGTGTTCTCTCGAAGTACTTCGGCGAGTCTTCAAAGATGGTCTCGGGTCTCTACGCGGCGGCGCGAGAGCACTCTCCATCCATCGTCTTTGTGGATGAGTTTGATGCTCTCAGTCAGTCTCGAAGTGGTGATACGAGTGAGGCGACACGAAAGCTGCTCTCAACCCTGCTCACCGAGCTGGATGGACTGCAGGACAAAAAGAGCGGGCAGCTCCTGCTCACCCTCGCGGCCACAAACACCCCCTGGGATCTTGATCCTGCGGTGCTCTCCCGGTTCCCACGCCGGATATATGTAACGCTCCCCGATCCGGCGGCCTGTTCTGAGATCCTGAAGATCCACACCAAGGATCTCGACTGTTCCGCCCTCGATATCGATGCCCTGGGAGCGCGCTGTGTGGAAAACATCTATTCGGGGCGTGATATTCAGAACCTCTGCCAGCAGGCGATCTGGCATATGGTCCGTGAAGAGAACCCCAATCTCCACCATCTTGCCGAGCTGCCGTTTGATGAGTTGAGGGAGCGCTCTCTGAAGGTGCGCGGACTTCGCGCCGGCGACTTTGAGGATGCGTTTGAGAAGATCAGGTCTCCCATAACCAGATCCGATCTTCGGAGGTATGATGAGTGGAATGAGAGTTTTGGTGAGTGAGAGGGTGTAAGTGCATCATGTCACTGTATCTTCAAAGGTTTTGATGTGTGAGATGGAGTGCCAACAATCACGCGTAATGACGGGAATGGCCTGGCTTTATGAGGCCTCCCCCTCTTTTCAGTATGCCGGCATCCCCCGTCCGGCCTTTGGCCTCCTCCACTGCCCCGGGTTGGGCCGGGGGTAGTCATGGCGATACCCGGGGAGGGCCGTATCCGGGAGAGGAAACCCACGCGCCGGCTCCCTCTTCAGGCTTTCCCCATACATTGGACCGTGGGAGGTATACACCTGTGGGGGAGGGGCAGAGTGGCCAGAGGAACACCCCGAAGATCTCTGAATTGACAACGAGCAGTAGTCACTACGGATGCCCTTTTGAGGTGGTGCCCCCCCGGGGGTGTAGACGCTGGCAGGAGACCTGGGCTTACCCATACGCGTGAACTACCCCGCGTTCGCGGACGGGGTCTTCCTGCTACGCCCCCTTCACCCCTGAAAGATAAATGTTCACATTTTAGCTCTCATAACCCTATCCATCAGCCGGTCTGATGCCTGGGCGGCGCTTTGAGGGTACATAAGCCTCTCATACTTCAGTGAGTATAGGATACCCCAGAGGCAATTTCGCGGAACCAGTGTGATATTCTCATGGATCAGATATGGGAGATTCCAGTCTCTCAGCATCGCTATACCTGAAGCACCTCGCTCGCCCACAGATCGATGATATTTTTACACATCTTCTCTGCCCTCCGGGCCTTTATCTCCAGCATGCCGCCACCCATCCCGTCGTCGATATCCAGTGTATTCAACTGTTTGACCAGCCCCACAAGTCTCCCGCTGGCGCCCACCTTATCCAGCGCATCTTCCAGAACGTAGAGTTTGTCGTGAACCTCCTCGAACCGTTTTGCACAGCAGCAGGCATTGATCTCCTGGATCAGGCGGAAGGTGTGCAGGTAGCCCAGGGCGGTTGTGCGGTGGTACCGTTGCATCAATGCACTCTCGGTGTATTGCACGGCGATCTCCGGACTCTGTTGTATAGCCACCCCGAGTGTCGCCACGTCGCAGGAGTGCCGGAACTGCTTTTCCCGGATATCTGCCTCGATATCGTTGGTGATGAACCGACCTCTGACGCTGTGGGAGACTCCGCATGACTCCGAACCCATTCGGAAGTATACTCGCCGTGAACCGCCACGGGGGATCACGATTCCGCGTTGATGAGGGATGCCGAGGACCGAACATACCACCCAGGGTTTGGGGTTGCTATTCTGGAGGTATACCTGCTCATCACTCCCTTCGATGGTGGTCTCAAGCATCTGAAGTGTCGATGAAGATTCCAGCTCGATCCCCCACTCGTCGATGGGGTGGTTGCCGTGGTTATGTACGCAGATGATCAGCCAGTAAGAGGATGGGTCGTGCCGGTCGATCCAGTCCCTGACATTGACGAGGGGCCGGGAGGAAGAGATGATGAAGTCCCGGGTCAGGGGATCGTAGATGGTGCGCTCGACGGTGACTGGCGATGAAGCCGTCACCGACTCGATAGACTGGGTGAGGGATTGTTGCGACTCTCTGGCCCCGCCTGTATGGGGCGATCCTGAGGTGTCCGGGGTATCTGCAGTCGTTTCCAATGTCTCTTTGCTGGCATCTTTTGCAGATGCACCCCCCTCTCTCAATGCTTTCTCTCTGTTGTCCTTTGCGAGAGTGTGTTCTGGGTCTATCTCCAGTGCGCGATCGTAGCACCGGATCGCCTCATCGTAGCGGCCAAGGCCCTTGAGTGCAATGCCTTTATTGTTCCACGTACCGGCATATTCGGGGCCTATCTCCAGCATGTGGTCATAACATTGGATCGCCTCATCGTAGCGGCCAAGGTTGGCGAGTGCAGCGCCCTTATTGTTCCACGCAATGGCATATTCCGGGTCTATCTCCAGCGTGTGGTCACAGCACCGGATCGCCTCGTCGTAGCGGCCAAGGTTGGCGAGTGCAGCGCCCTTATTGTTCCACGCAATGGCATCTTCCGGGTCTATCTCCAGTGCGCGGTCACAGCACCGGATCGCCTCATCGTAGCGGCCAAGTTTGTTGAGCGAATTGCCTTTATTGTTCCACGCACCGGTATATTCTGGGTCTATCTCCAGTGCGCGGTCATAGCACCGGATCGCCTCATCGTAGCGGCCGAGGTTGTTGAGTGCAATGCCTTTATTGTTCCACACAATGGCATCTTCCGGGTCTATCTCCAGTGCGCGGTCATAGCACCGGATCGCCTCGTCGTAGCGGCCAAGTTTGGCGAGTGCAACACCCTTGTTGTGCCACGCAATGGCATCTTTCGGGTCTATCTCCAGCGTGTGGTCACAGCACCGGATCGCCTCATTGTAGCGGCCAAGGTTGTTGAGTGCAATGCCTTTATTGCTCCACGCAATGGCATATTCCGGGTCTATCTCCAGCGTGTGGTCACAGCACCGGATCGCCTCGTCGTAGCGGCCAAGGTTGGCGAGCGAATTGCCTTTACTGATCCACGCACCGGTATATTCCGGGTCTATCTCCAGTGCGCGGTCATAGCACCGGATCGCCTCATCGTAGCGGCCGAGGCCCTTGAGTGCAATGCCTTTATTGTACCACGCAATGGCATATTCTGGGTCTATCTCCAGTGCGTGGTCATAACACCGGATCGCCTCATCGTAGCGGCCAAGGCCCTTGAGTGCAATGCCTTTATTGATCCACGGCATAACATATTCTGGGTCTATCTCCAGTGCGCGGTCATAACACCGGATCGCCTCATCGTAGCGGCCAA
>JAAZOW010000009.1 GCA_012797575.1 Methanomicrobiales archaeon
CGTCGGGAGCCCGGAGTTCTTACTACATCGACATCAAGACCGCGACCACGAACCCGGTCGTCCTAGCGGCAATAGGGAAGACCATTGCCGAAGGTTGGAATTTTGACGTGGTGGCCGGGGTGGCTGTCGGCGCCGTGCCGATCGCCGTCGCCGTCTCGCTTGCAAGCAAAAGACCCTACGCAATCGTGAGAAAGGAGGAGAAAGAACACGGCAAAGCCGGAGCGATCATCGGTGACGTGAGCGGTAGGGACGTGCTACTGGTCGAAGATGTGACCACATCCGGGGGAAGCGCTCTCTACGGCCTTGAAACCCTGCGTGCGGCTGGCGCACACATCAACCGGGTGGTGACCATCGTTGACCGGGAGGCAGGCGCAGGTGAGAGGCTGGCAGAAAAAGGCGCATCGCTCTCTGCACTTGTGCGGGTCAGCGAACTGCGGAGCGGATAAACATTTTTTATGGGCGAGCAAATAGATGGTTATGAAAGTTCTCGTTGTAGGCGGTGGTGGCAGGGAGCATGCGATCACCAGGGCGCTTTCCTGCAACAGCGACGTGAGAATATTTTCTGTGATGGCACGAAAGAACCCTGGGATAGCCCGGATCGCAGAGCAGGTGCTCATCGAGAGAGAGACCAACGTCCCGGAAATCGTGAGGTTCGCCACTAGGAATACACTCGATACGGCTGTCATAGGGCCAGAAGCGCCCCTTGAGGCGGGCATCGTCGATCACCTCGAGGCGGCGGGGATACCCTGCGTGGGGCCGACCCGTGCGGCGGCCAGGATCGAGACGGATAAGGCATACTGCCGCCAGCTGATGGAGCGGCACGGTATTGCCGGTTGTCCGGAGTACCGCGTCTGCCATGACCCAGAGGAGGCGAGGAAGTTCATCGAGGCCTATGATGGGGATCTGGCCATCAAGCCCATCGGGCTCACCGGGGGAAAGGGCGTGCGGATCATGGGTGAACACGTCGATGTAGCGGGGGCGATAGAGTATGTCCGGCAGATCGGTGGGGACGTCGTGCTGGAGGAGCGGCTGCTCGGGGCGGAGTTCACCCTCCAGGCGTTCGTCGACGGCAAGCGCCTGGTGCCCATGCCGCTCGTTCAGGATCACAAACGCGCGTATGAGGGGGGTGTAGGACCGAATACCGGTGGAATGGGTTCATACTCCCTGCCCGATCATATGCTCCCTTTCGTCTCCCGGTCTGACTACAGGGAGGCACTCGGGATCATGGAGGGGACGGTTGCGGCCATGCAGAGCGAGGGTGTCCCCTATAGGGGGATCCTCTACGGCCAGTTCATGAATACCCACGAAGGCCCCAGGGTCATCGAGTTCAACGCCCGCTTCGGGGATCCGGAGGCCATGAACGTCCTCTCGATCCTGGAGTCCGACTTCTCCCGGATCGTCACCGGTATCACGCAAGGTGATCTCGCGTCGTCGGATGTCAGGTTCGCCCCTAAAGCAACGGTATGCAAGTATCTCGCTCCCGAAGGCTACCCTGATGCCCCGGTGGCTCATCAACCGCTCACCATCAGCGACTATGGCGACGCTCTCCTCTACTACGCAAACGTCGAAGAGCGGGATGGCACACTCCGCACCCTGGCGTCGCGGACGCTTGCGTTCGTCGGGATGGGTGAGACACTCGAGGAGGCTGAGGCGATCGCCGAGAAGGCAGCGTCCGCTGTCTCGGGGCGCATCTTTCACCGCAGGGATATCGGAACCAGGGATAGCCTCGAGGGATGGCGACATTCGCATATGAAGGAGATCACATGAAGAAAGATTTTCTATCGCTCGTCGATATTGATAGACATGAACTTGAGGGCATCGTCTCTGACGCGATGCGCCTCAAACAGATGAAATCTGCAGGGACTGTGCACGAGTACCTTAAAGGGAAGAGCCTCGGGATGATCTTTGAGAAAGCGTCCACCCGCACCAGGGTCTCGTTCGAGGTAGGGATGACCGATCTTGGCGGCCATGCGCTCTTCTTAAACCCCCAGGACCTGCAGCTCGGTCGAGGCGAGGAGATCCGGGATACAGCCCGCGCGCTCGCCCGTTATGTCGACGCGATAATGATCCGTGCCTATGAGCATGCCACCATCGAAGGATTCGCCCACCATTCGACTGTTCCGATCATAAATGGGCTATCAAACACCCTGCATCCCTGCCAGGTGCTGGCTGATATCATGACGTTACGTGAACGATTCAGCGATCTCCAGGACCTGAAACTTGCATGGATCGGGGATGGCAACAACGTCTGCAACTCGTGGGTGCTCTCCGCTGCCCTGACTGGTATGGAGGTTGTGGTCGCAAGTCCCCCGCGCTACCGACCGAAGGAGTCCCTCGTCGAACAGGCCCGCGCCGCGGGCGGCAGGATCAGGATCGTCGCCGACCCGGAGGAAGCGGCCCAGGATGCAGATGTCCTCTACACCGATATCTGGGTCTCCATGGGTGACGAACAGGAGCGTGCCGAGCGATTGCAGGCCTTCCGGGGCTACACCATTGACTCCCGCCTCCTTGCCCGGGCATCACCAGATGCCTTCGTGATGCACTGTCTTCCCGCCCACCGGGGAGAGGAGATCACCGATGAGGTCATGGAGGGACCGCAGAGCATCATCTGGGATCAGGCTGAAAATAGGCTCCACGCGCAGAAGGCGCTGCTTGTGCACCTGATCGCCGGGGGCATGCCCTCACTCAAATGAATGGAGAGGAGATATATTTTTCAGGGAGCAGGTCCCGCTCAGGGACTCATGCGCGGTACCTCAGGGTTGAGGGGAGTGTTTATTCGCCGACGAACTCCCGAAGCTGTGCTAAAAGGAATCCCTGCACCTCTTCAACGGCCTCCCTTCGGCCACGGAATGCTAGCAGTTCTCTTGTCTCCCCATCCATATTCGCAAATGCCATCTTCTGTGGTCGCCGCACCACCTCCACGTCGTATTTCTCTACGACGTCATAGATCATCTTCCTGGGCACGCCCGGGGGAATGAGCAGATCAAACAGTTCTTCAGCCATATTGCACCAGATCCTACTTCCCTATTTTAATCCGGCGGGACATAATACATCCCCCGCCCCGAACCCCACCGAGCGGGGCTTTCGGTTTCCCGAGAGAGTTCATGCACCGTCCCATCAGCGCCGCCCCCCGGGC
>JAAZOW010000099.1 GCA_012797575.1 Methanomicrobiales archaeon
ACCGTCCATCTCCGCCATCTCATAGTCAGAGACGATGGCGTCGTACCGGATCTTTGTGATCATATCAAGCCCCTGTACCGGTGACGTCGTCGCCTCAACCTGCATATCCCCAAATCGCGTGAGCCAGGTCCTGGTTAGCTCTAGGAAAACCCGATCATCGTCGATTGCGAGAACACGGAACATACACCCACCACTTGTCTGAACTGTAATAGGTCTGGTTCGATAAACATTTGTATTTGGGTAACTACCTGCCTGTTCGCTAAATTGTAGTATGTCGCTGTTCTTTTGAGATGTTGAGGCCATACCGCTGTTCGCATGGGTCTGCGGCTGGAGAGGTATCTGTCGCACCAGAGAAGTGTTTATCGTCCTTCTGCCCCACCAACCCCGGGATCAGCAATGACGTCTGTGTGTATCGATACGAACCTCTTCCTCGACCTCTATGGAACAGACGAGGATCCTGGAGAGATACTTGCGGAGATCTGGATACTCAGGGAACATCTTGTCTTCCCGGACATCATAGTCGATGAATTCCTTCGCAACCGGTCAAAGGTTCTTGACCGGATCGCGGATGGTCTGCGGACGCGGGAGGTCGGGGAGCCGGATATTCCTGCTCTCCTGCGGGAGAACGTGAATGTCGCCGCGCTACATCGCACCGGTGAGGAGTACAACCGTGCGCTCTGGGCCCTCTATGGCGACATACAGGGGATGGTCAAAGACCCAGCCGCCGACCCGATCGCGCGGACGTTTTGCGAGCTTGCCCGCGACCCTGCCGTACGGGTCCTCCACCGGACCGAGG
Source organism: Methanomicrobiales archaeon (assembly GCA_012797575.1). GTDB lineage: Archaea > Halobacteriota > Methanomicrobia > Methanomicrobiales > Methanoculleaceae > Methanoculleus. The sequence continues at coordinate 797 of JAAZOW010000099.1, forward strand.
ATCTCATTGTGCGGGCCCACCACCGCAAGCTCCTTGGAAATCCCCCAAAGAGCCCGGGAAGCGATACCATCGGTGATGAGGTCGTCTGGGAGACGCTCCTTGCAAACCTGGGTGAGGATCTGATCTTCGTCACCCGGGACCTGACCTATCGGTACCACGTCACCTACCTCACGGAGGAGTATCGGAAGAGGGCCGGCGGTGCGCTTGAGATCACCGATCGCGTATCCGATGCCCTGAGGCTCGTCGGGAAGCCACCGTCGCCGGCACTGGTCAGATTTGAGGGCCGGGATGCAAAGGATGCCGGATGACGGGGCCCTGCGCCAAAGGAGACGATCTCCGGATCTTTTTGGTGCTACAGAGGTTCTCCCCTCTCTGGGACTTGAACGCCCACCCGAGCCCTGCCTCATGCGAGACTACGAAGGCCTGGGCTCGTCCTATCAACCGCACGGAAAGGCCCTGAAAAAGATCCAGGCCCGGTTTTCGTGATGCCGATCGGGCGGGGCGGGGTGCCGGTATATCGAAAGCATGGCGGCAGGGGCTGGGCTACAGGAATAGCCCAAAGCGTGGAGAACGGGAGGCTTTGGTTCATGAAAGCTACTCAGCTCAAGGGTGTACCCGGTAAGAAGGTGTGAGATGCAGGCTCTGGTGGGCAGATCAAAAAAGGTAGTGGAGGTGAGTACGAGGACGTGCAGAAGCCCAACTCAGGGATTGATGCTGATGAGGCTCAGGCAGTGTTCCACCACAAGCAGTACCTGGCCACACACTAGTATGAATTATAGACATAATAATCTTACCCATTGTTATAAATTCATAATTCGATAATAATCATGGTGTGACAGGTGCCGGGACCCTTGTGCCCTCCCCTACTGGAGCACTTCACCTCACCTTTTGTACGACGATTTCTTCATGCAAAAGCCCTGGAACCGTAGTCTCCGGGAGCCTGTCTGGAGTCTCTGCGGTCCCGTGCCAGGAAGGGAGGACCTCCTATTCGATACCACTGCCGGGGGACGGGGGAGACCGTGCGACGAGGAGGTGTATCGGGGACTACGGATCAGTCTGCCGCCCTACCCGCTCAGGATGTCCCTGCCATGGCATGCGTCTCTGGCGACAGGGGAGTGTAAAGCCCGTGGGACCACTTGGAGGCCCAGATGCGCCCCTCAGGGAGGTATGGGGGTCGCAAGACCGATAGATAGCACCACCTTCTCCCCATCCGGCGGCGCTTCAGAGATTACGATGAAATGGTGCACTACCCCGAATGGAAGATATTTCTATATCTGCGCCCCTTCCTTTTACTATGGCGATTGACTGGTACGAAGAGTTTGTCGATCTGGATCACACCCCCGGTTCCGACGAACTCATAGCCCTCTACTACTTCAAGCCCGCGGCCGGGATCAGCAGTGAGGAGGCGGTGGGGAGGGTGGCATCCGAGAGCTCGACCGGAACCTGGACGACGCTCTTCACCATGCCCGCCCGTATGCGGGACCTCCAGGCGAAGGCATTTGAGATCGAAGGAAATTACGCAAAGATCGCATACCCTCTTCCCCTCTGGGAGGAGGGGAACGCATCTCAGCTCCTGAGCGGTATCGCCGGGAATGTCTTCGGTATGAAGGCACTTGAGAGCCTGAGGTTGATCGATGTCTCACTCCCGGCCGACTACATCCGGCACTTCAAGGGGCCGCACTTCGGCATGGAGGGGATCCGGGATATGATGGAGGTCCGTGACCGGCCGCTCACGGGGGCGGTGCCGAAGCCGAAGGTAGGCTTCAGCGCGGAAGAGCACGCGAAGGTCGGGTATGAGACCTGGATGGGCGGGTTTGACTTCGTGAAGGACGATGAGAACCTGACATCCCTCTCGTTCAACCGCTTCGATGACCGCGTCCGTGCCATGACGGAGATGCGCGATAAGGCCGAGCAGGAGACCGGTGATATCAAATCTGCGCTCATCAACATAACCGCCGATACGGAGACGATGAAGGATCGGGTGGATATGCTCGCTGACTATGGCTGGAATTATGCCATGATCGATGTCGTGGTGACCGGGACCGCCGCGGTCGCGACCCTCCGGGACTACTGTTCCGATCTCGGGCTTGCCATTCACGCCCACCGGGCGATGCATGCAGCGTTCGACCGGAACGACGAGCACGGTATCACGATGCAGTTCCTGGCAAAGATCATGCGCCTCATCGGAGTTTCGCAGATCCACACCGGGACCGCCGTCGGGAAACTGGTCGGCACGCGGGCGGAGGTCACAGTGCTTGCCGATATCCTCCGCAAGAAACATACCGATGCGGTGGGCCATATGGCCCTCGATCAGGACTGGGGCGTAATCAAGAGCGCTTTCCCCGTATCATCGGGCGGGCTCCACCCGGGACTTGTGCCGGATGTCCTCGATATCT
>JAAZOW010000115.1 GCA_012797575.1 Methanomicrobiales archaeon
GCCTCGACCGTGGCCCCGAGATATTCGGCCGCCTGTTTGACGATCGTCGAGAGTTCGAATGGGAATATGATCTTCGTCGCCTGACCGTCGGCCATCCGCTTCAGGGCATCAAGCGAAAGCACCGTGATCGCCCGCCGATCCAGCGGCCGGGCACCGACCGATATGATGCGCAACCCCTGCGCCTCACCCTGCGCCTGCAGGATCAGGGATGTCCGCTCACCCTCAGCCCTGAGGATCTTGCTCTGCCGTTCACCTTCGGCCTCCAGGATGACACTCTGCCGCGCTCCTTCAGCCCTGAGGATTGCCGCCCGTTTCTCACCGTCCGCCCTGAGGATCGCAGCACGCCGCTCCCGCTCAGCCGCAGTCTGTTCGGTCATCGCCTGCTTAACCGGACCGACCGGATCAACCTCTTTGATCTCCACCCGTTCGACCTTCACCCCCCAGGCATCGGTCTCTCGGTCAAGGATATCGCGGAGACGGGCATTGATGATATCCCGGTTGTAGAGGACCTCATCGAGCTCCATATCGCCGATGATCCCACGCAAGCTCGTCTGGGCGAGCGCCACCGTCGCCGCCCGGTAGTTCATCACCTCAAAATACGCCTTCTCGGGGTCGATCACCCGGACGTAGACGATCGCATCGACGTTCGTCGGGGAGTTGTCCTTCGTGATCACCTCCTGCCGCGGGACATCCATCACCTCAGTCCTGAGATCGAGTTTCACGACCCTCGTGATCAGCGGGATAACCCACCGGAACCCGGGGTTCATCCTCCCGATGTACTGCCCCAGGCGGATCTGGAGACCCTGCTCGTATGGCTGCACAATCACCACGCCACTGGCGAATATGATGACGATGATGATGACCAGAAAGATCGTGATCAATCCGGTCCATGGAATAGACCCCGTAATCATATCACTCAATCTCCTTCACAACGATGTGTACCCCTTCGGAATGGACAACAATAACCCTTTGCCCGGCGGGAATTTTGCCTGATTCAGTTCGCGCGCTCCATTCCATGCTCCCGATCCGCACTTTTCCCGAGATCGTCCCGACATCAACTTCTTTCGTCACCACTCCCTCAAGGCCGACAAGTGAATCCCGGGAGAGGGTCGTGGGCGGCTTCTTCCCGGGTGTCAGACGGCTATAGGCCCAGACGGTGATCGAGGCAGCAGCCATCGCCGCCACAACCCCGGCTATGAGGCCCTGAGTCGAGCTGAGGATATCGACGCCGAGGAGGATGAGAATGCCGAGGATGATCAGGACCGTGCCCGGGACGGCGATGAAGAACCCGGGTTGGGAGACCTCGATCAGGAGTAGCACTGCCCCAAGCAGGATCAGCACCCAGCCCAGGGCTAGACTCCCCTCTACAAGCATAGAGAGAGATGGTACCGGCGAAATAAAAAGGGTATGGGGTGAGTGTTCCTTCAGGCACGGCCCACCGGATGCATACGGGCAAAGACCACTGGAGCGCCATACGAGATCCAGGCAGCAGTAGCGGCGGCCCGGGTGTACTGGAGTATATGGGCCAGCATGACAGATTCTGGCGGGACAAGGAGCCCGAACAAGAGCCAGATCGTCCCCGCCACGGTGATGCCGAAGGCGTAGCGGAGTAGGTGACCGGACCAACCTCCGGCGGTGCAGATACCCATCCCCCGGGGCCATGCCACCGCTGCTCCGGCCGCAAACCCAAAGAAGAACCCTGCCACCGTTGCGGATCGCGTGGGATCGAGCGGGTCGATCGGCTGGCCTGACTGTTGAATCGCCCCTTCAGCCCAGGCGGCAGGAACCTGCCAACCCCCGATCGCCGCGAAGGCGACAGACGAGGCCAGCACCAGAACGATGGAGCCGGCAAACGCAAGCAACAATCGCCTTGAGATCGGGAAGGCGGCGATACGGCGGCCAACCGGTCCCTCGAGGGTCAGGAACCCGATGAGGATAGCGAGGCCAAGCATAACCCCCGTGATGATATCGGTCGGGAAGTGGGCACCAAGGAAGACGCGTGATATGCCGATGAAAACGATCAGGGTGGCTGCGAGGAGAGAGAACCACCTGCGTCGGGCCGTAGCGGCGAGCAGACCCCAGAATGTCACCGCACCCTGGGCATGGCCGGAGGGGAGGCCAAACGACGGGTGGGGTGCAAGCGCCCGGACCTCAGAGCTGACCCAGTAGGGGCGGGGAAGGTGGAACGCGACTTTGAGAGCCTCGTTGAGGCCGCCCGATATCCCCATAAGGAGTCCGAGACGGAGCCCGAGGCGCGGATTTGAGCACCAGTAGATATACGCGATGATGAGGAGGAAGAACTCTGGCTGGCCAAGAAGGGAGAAGAGGAGCATGGGGGCGGCGAACCACACCGCCTGGGTCTGGAGCTGATGGATGAAGGCGATCTGAATACCGGTCATACCAGTCCGGTCAGGTCAAGGTTTGCCAGCAGCTGGGGCATCGCCGCCGAGATCCCGTTGATGATGAACTGGATTGCTATAGCAAGGACGATGATCGCCATCAGCTTCGGAACAACCCGGAGCCCTCCTTCCCCGATGAGGGAGAAGATCTTCGGTCCGTAGAGCATCCCGACGTAGGAGAGGGCAAGGGCCACGACGATTCCGAAGAAGACAGCGACGATGCCCCAGAAGCCCTCCGGCCCCGATGCGAGCAGGATCACCGTCGTGATCGTTCCTGGGCCGCACGAGAGCGGGAAGGCCAGCGGGACGATGGCGATGTTCTCGAGGTCTGCAGCCGAGTACGCCTCGCCCCCTGAGGTGAGCATCCCGGTCGCCACGCTGATCAGAAGAATGCCGCCGGCGATCTGGAACGCAGGGACGGTGATACTGAAGATCGAGAATATCAGCTGCCCCGTGAGGGCGAAGAAAGCGAGAACGATGAAGGCTATCTTCATGGAGGTCTTGATGACCCCCATACGCTCGTTCCTGCTCCTCCCCTCGGTGAGAGCGGTGTAGACGGCGATCGTAGAGGCGGGATTCATCACCGCAGTGATCGATGCGATCGCGACCAGGCTGAACCCCAGAAATCCGGCAAGCCCAGCGGTCAGACCCATACCCGATCACCATGCTTATGGTTCATGGGGGATATATGCGCCTCGTTGGCATAGGTATCTTATGGTCCCCCGATCCCCTCCGTCCCCGGAGGGTGAACCATGGGAAACGCATCCAGGAGCTCCCGCGTCAGCTCCGCCCCAAGCGACGGCTTGACCGACTCCAGCCAGAGGTAGAATCCGGCCATATGCGGCGTCCGCCGACTCTCGAACTTGAATCCGCCCGACCGGTTGTTGGGCACCATCTTGAGGTACTCCCTCTTGTTCCGCCGCCTGAGGTAGATGATCGGTTTGTATTCGGGGAGGTTTACGGCCAGGACCACCTTCGAGAACTGCTTCTGGATCGCGTCTGGATCATGGGTCTTTCCCTTGATGTGGATAGGATACCGGGCATCCAGCATCCGGATGGCGGAGGGGTAGAGACCGCCGAAGATGACCTTCTTCACGATCGGGGGGATCTCATCCGGCACGCCCAGCTCTTCGATGCCCTTCCCTGAGGTGACGCCGGCGATGATGCTCTGCATCCTCTCATCATGGAGCTGCTTGTAGTCGAACGGCCGCCGGGGGGCGATGCTCGATATCGATGCCAGCTTCGCGTGCCGGATCTTCCGGGGCGGGCTCCGCCTCAGATCGCGGGGGCGGATCAGGGTCTTTAAATTCTCACAGGTGGCTGTGGTGAGGAGGACGTTGTCGGGTTCCTTGAGGAGGCGGCGGACGACAGCGGTCCGGGAGATATCGACTGAGGAGATGAGAAGGAACGGCACGGTCGGCTGCCCGTAGAGGTAGCCGAGGAGCTGCTTTTTGTAGTGGATCTCCTCTTCGAACTCCTTTAAGTCGGCAGGCGATGTGATGATCTCTCCAAACGTCAGCGTTCCCGTATGGTCGACGAGCATCAGGTCGATCTCGGCGAGATCCTGGCCGTTGCCCCGGACCTTGATATCCCCGATGTTCGAGTAGAAGAGACCGTTTTGACCCAGTTGCGCGCGCTTGACCCTGGAGGGGCCGTCGGCACCCCGCGCCACGACGGCATGGATGAGATCGGTCTGGAGACTGAGATCGAGGATCATCTCATAGACGATCGCCTCAAACCACCGCCCTTCAGCAGTCCGCATCTCCGGAATATCTTTCGAGAAGAGTTTCTTTCGATCTGCGGGGCGCAGGTGGCGTAGCGCCCTCATGATGATCGCCCGCGTAGGCTGGAGCGAACTGAAATTTTTGTCGAGCCACGTAATCATCTGTAACATTCGTTTCACACAGCTTGGGTATTGGTATCGTATTGAGGGGGACCGGGTGAGGGTCAGAGCAGTTCCGGATCTGGGATTCTATCATCCCATCGGTGCTCATAAGAGTTTCCGATCTCAAAGACCATGAAATGTGCGCATGGGCCCAGTCGTGGAAGAGGTGACACGATGGTCCCGTGCACCTGGGGAAGTCCACGCCCCTTCGGGGATGATTCACTCGTAGCGGAGCGCCTCGATGGGATTTAGCCGTGCCGCCTTCCAGGCCGGGTAAAACCCGGCGACGACGCTCATCCCCATCCCGAACGCCATCGCAAAGACGACGTAGCCGATCGTCATGGATATGGGGATGCCGGCACTTTCCGGTACAGCAAAGTCGGCGAAGAATCCCGCTACCGTTGCACCGACGTAGCTGCCTATCGAGAGACTGACGATGCCGCCGATGACGCTGCCGGCCGCCCCGAGGATCAGGCTCTCATAGAGGAACATCCGGAGAACCTCGTGCTTGAGGGCGCCGATGCTGCGCATGACGCCGATCTCCCCCGTCCGCTCCGTGACCGATATGATCATGACGTTTAAGATACTCACGCTCGCGACGAGGAGAGATATCGCGCCTATGCCGAGGAGGAAGACGTTGGTGGCATCGATGGTCTGGTGGTAGAGTTCCAGGATCTCGCATGAGTCGAGTATATCCACGACCTCTCTCCTGCGGTTGATCTGCCGGTCAATAGCAGCCTTCACCCCCCCGATCTTCGAGAGATCGTTAACTTTTACAACGACCTGGCTATAATCCTGGGCACCGTAACGTTCTCTGTACCAGTCTTCCGTGACGATGAGGGCATAATCAGGGTTGATGTCGATGCCCATCCCCCGCTCCGCTGCAATCCCCACGACCCGGACCCTCTCGCCCCCGACCTCGATGCGGCTCCCGGGGTAGAGACTGAGTTCTCCAGCAAGGAGTGAACCCACCATCACCCCCGAAGACCTCCCCGGCGGGTAGACTCCGTCTTCCTTCTTCAGCAGGAAGGGGATATCTGCCGCCGGCATGGCATACATCGTCACGTAGCCGCCCTTATCCCTGACCTGCATCCGATCCGATGCGAGGATCATGGGAACGGCACGATGCTCACCCACGGCCTTCTCTATCGCCCTCAGATCTCTATCGGATATGCGCGCGGTGAGTGTATCGCGCGGATCGAAGGGGTTTCCCGTCGATGTCGCAAGGTGCGGTGTGACGAGCACGGTATCGCTCACATCAGA
>JAAZOW010000118.1 GCA_012797575.1 Methanomicrobiales archaeon
CTAAGTTGAGATTGTAGATCTTGTTCAGGACTTCAATGGTCGCAGCGGAAGATCGTGGATCAGGGGTATTCACCGTCTCGCCGAGGAGCCCGATCCCCGGGATGTCTCGCGTCTTGCATTCCGTGAGGATGCTTGCTGCGATGCCGGATATACTCCCCATCGGAAGGATGATCGCCTCCTCTTCAATACGGTGGAGGATCCCCCTGCTGCTCGCGACACCAAAGACCCTCTTCTCCGGTTCGTTCGTGATGATCCCTGCGATTGTAACAATCTCCTTGACGCCAAACTGGGTGAGCCAATCCATGATGCCGTTTGCCACCTCATAGCATATCATCGGGTGGATGGGGACATCGGATATGATTGCGGCAAGGCTGTCTTTCTCGTAAAGGCGCACGGGAGCGTTGATCACCCCTCGAGTCATGAGAGCGACCGGAGGGAAATATTTGCTGGTGATCGCCCCTATCTGCTCAAATTCCATCTGATCGACGATGTACTGCAGGGCAATGCTCCCGACAAGTCCACTTCCGGGAAACCCTATCAGCACCGTCTTTTCAGCGCCAGCAAGCGCTCTGGATATGACCTTTATATCATCCATGGGATCTGCCACTCATTTTCGGATTAGTTTAACATAGCTTGATGTCCCTTAAAAATATTATGCAGGAATACCAGATCAAGCGCGGATACACAAAACAACTCAGAGATTCTATGGTACAGGGCCTCCGCGACCAGTTCGAGATCGAACCAGTGATCTCGACGGACAACCACTACACCATCAGTTACGGAGCACTCCTGCGGCTCGAGGTCTGGGTCGGCGAGGGCGGTAAGACCCTGGTCGTCGATACCGAGGCGGATAGAGACGCCGACGATGAGGTGATCATCGACACCAACCGTCGGTTCCGAAGCTACCTCCAGCAGGTGACCGGGTATACCGCAAAAGAGCGGGCGAAGAAAGCGAAGAAGTCGCTTGAGTGACCGGCCCTCCCCCGGGTCGGTATTTTTTTGCGGAACCAAGGACCGGATCCATTCCACTTTTGAGCAGATCAGTTCCGACCAGCACAAGCAGCATCGTCAACGGCGGCGCAGTCTCACAATTCTCCGGTATGGACACCCTTCCCCCCGCGCGGGGCCCCTCACCTCAGGAGGACGGTGAGCCTTGGCGCAGAGACTCATGCCCTCCGGGCAAGCGCGCCGGCCGGATACGGGCCAGGTCCCCTCGCCACCAGTCGGGTGAAGCTCTGAAAAAAAAAGAAATTCTATTCGATCACGATCGCTGGTTTGAAAGGTAGAGCCCCTGATGCCTTCGGGTGGATGCTCTCCCCCGCGTCCTGAATCGTTATCGGCACGCCGAACTCGTGCTCCAGGAACTGCCGCGCCTCCTCGAGGATCGCCCGTTCATCAAGGGGTGTAGCCTGCAGTTGCTTCACGAGCTCGGGCGGCAGTTTCAGGATGAGCTTTGTGATCTGCTTCGTCGCATCCGCAGCCTCGCGGCTACGTTTCCGCAACCCCTCGTTCTGCATGACCTCCCGCACCACCCTCGTTCTATCGGTCGAGGCAGCGACGATCTGGAACACCTCGTGCTTCCAGGCCGGGGCGATGAAGAGGTTGATGGCCGCAGGTTCCATCGGTATGAGCTTTACGATCGACTCGATATCCTCGACTGTCCGGGAGAGGAACTCCTCAGCAAGCTCGACCTCCGGGTTGATCCGGATCCCATCCACCTCCGGCCAGGGGGCAAACGAGACGAGCCCGTTCTCACCAAGGTCACTCCAGAGCGCCTCGCAGGTGAAGGGGATGATCGGGGCCAGCAACCGCACCCAGGTGCGGCAGAGGTCCTGAAGCACCGCCCCCCCGCGCTCTCCCTCCGGTAGGCGGCGCCGGTACCACCGCAGGTCCGACTCAACGCCGAAGAACGCCTCCTGTAGTGCTTGTCGCGTCTGGAACGAGTCAAACGCCCTCGTAGTCTTTCTGATCCGGCGCTGGAGCCTGCTTGCCAGCCAGACATCGATGGCGTACGCCCCCTCCGCCTGCCTGATCTCCTGCACCGTGTTCCAGAACCGTTCGATCTGCTTCCTGGTCGATGAAACGAGCTCGTTGCGCCAGTCAAAGTCCTGCCACGGTTCAGCACTCCCGACGAGGAACATCCGGACGGTATCGGCACCGAACTCCTCCAGGGCATCCTCAAGCAGGTAGACGTTCCCCTTGCTCGAGGACATCTTCGCGCCGTTCAGGAGCCCCATGCCGAAGACCACCATACCCTTCGGCTGCAACTCCGGCGGGAAGATGGCCCGATGATGGAAGAGCTGGAA
>JAAZOW010000302.1 GCA_012797575.1 Methanomicrobiales archaeon
GATCGTGCATGTGGCGGTTCAGCTTCTGTTGCCGGGCAGCAAGGGTCCCGCGTCCCGCATACTCCGACCGGAAGAGGGACGTCAATGAGTCGATGACGAAGAGCTTTGCTGGATACTCGGATTTGCGCAGGTCGTTTGCGAGCTCTCGTGCAGTCTCAAGGAGCAGCATCTGGTGGTCGGAGCTGTGCGCCCGGGCGACGTGAATGCGTTCGAGGATATCCTCAAGAACTCCGAGATCCGCGTCCTCAGGAAGTCCGTTGACCATCTGTTCAATACGTTCAGGACGGAACGTGTTCTCGGTATCGACGTAGATGACGCATCCGTGCAGGCCTCCCAGCTCCTCAGCGAGCTGAGCGTTGACAGCCATCTGGTGGACGAGCTGACTCTTCCCGGAGCCGAACTCCCCGTAAACCTCGGTTATCGCCTGCGTCTCAAGGCCTCCGCCGACCAGCTCGTCGAATTCGGGGACCAGGGTCTTCAATTTTTTGACGTCTTTGCGCTTATCCAGGATATCCCGGCCCGTCTTAAAGCCTCCGATATCCGCCATCTTCCGTGCGGCAAGGATCACCTTCTTGGCAGTGCCTTCGCCGATCTCCGCCGCTTCAGCGAGATCTGACGTGGTAGCCGTTGCAACACTCTCGACGGTTCCGTAGCCCGCCTCCCGGAGCTTCTCGGCGGTGGCCGGCCCAACACCTGGTAAATCTTCAAGATCAATCTCTGACATCTCATTCCTCACTTGATCTCTTGGTTACACTAAGAGTGTAGGGCGGGAAACATAAAGGTCGCTCGCCGCGCGGTGCGAAAGTGAAGAGCGAAGGATCAGGATCTCCTGGAGAACCGATCCAGGCGACGCTGCAGATCCTCGGGATCGGGGAATACAGCCTCCAGGTGACAGACAGAGATAATGCCCCGGTGCACCATACCCCTGACGCGCACATCATAACCGACGGGGAGCGGCTCGGCGAGGAGGTAGCAATCATCACCGGTATCGATGCAGATCCCCTGCGCGGTGGCGATGATCGTCCCTTCGACCTCTACCTCCCTCTCCTCTTCGGCGAGGACGACAAGGGCACTTCCCCAGGAGATATGGAGTTCAAGATCGCCGTATCGTCCCCGCCGGGCGCCTGCATTGTAGATCTCGATCCGGTCCCCGGGGACCAGGTACTCCTCCGCCTTCTCGCCCCAGATGACGACCGGGATCTCCCCGGTCTCGTCCGCGATGACCAGGTTCCTGACCGACGACTGCCTCCCGCTCCGGGTGACGAACGAATGAGGCGGATGGATGGTCCGGATAGATCCTGCAAGCGAGTACGTCCCCCCCTCCTCGACACCCAAAACAGCATCCATCGGGACGGTGATCTCCCGATCAGAGGACGAGATCGACCCCGCCTCCCCGAGGCTGAACTCGATACCCTGCCCACTTTCACGGGGAGTAGCACCACGGATGACGACATTCTCCCCGGCACCCACACCGAGGAGGGCCTCCGGGGTCCAGGCGACGAGACGGAAGACGCCCTCCTCATTCCCTACCACCGCCTCGACCATCTCTCCAGGACTCCCATCACGTCTCCTGAACGTCCGCGGACTCTCAATGGCGATGATCCGGGCCTCAATCTCACCACCCGACCCGGGAAGCGTGGAAGAGTTCGTCTCTTCTTGGCAGGATATCTCGCATGCTGCCTCCTGAACAGCGATGGCGGTGACAGCAGGGTATCTCCCCCCGCTCTTCGGTCGGCCGAGGATCTCGAAGACATCCCCGGCCCCAAGTTCATGAGCGCCGTGGGCCTGCTCATCCCAGAAGGTCAGCCGGGCCTTTCCGGTCTCATCGCCCACCACCACGTTCGCCACATACCCGATCGTGCCGTCGGATCGTTCAAACTCCTTCGGTTCCCCGACGGAGAGCACCTTCGCAAAGAAACACACAAGGCTTGGGGTTTCTTTGAGATCACGTATCCTGACATGCGCCCGACCGAGGTCTTTGATGACCAGCATCGCCGCCGTCCGTTCATCCAGCAGGTCACCGGATTCCGCCACCTTCCTCTCGACCTGGCGCTCGAACTCCTCCCTCCCGACCAGATCGTCGACCAGGAGATAGTGGAACTTCACGCTACCGCTCCCATTCCTACGCCTGCCAGGGAGGGACCTCCATGAGGGCGACCAGGTCGTCGATAGTCTCCGCCCGGCGCATCAGCGCCGCTTCCTCACCTGAGAGGATCACCTCAGCGCACCGGGGACGGCTGTTGTACTGGGACGACATCGCAAACCCGTAGGCCCCGGCGTCCAGCACCGCGATTATGTCCCCTGCGACGAGATCCGGGAGCATCCGATCCTCCGCAAGGATATCCCCTGTCTCACATATCGGCCCCGCGATGGTGTACTCCCGCACCGCAGGCATATCCGCCTTGTTCCCCGCGACGACCTCGTGGTACGAGTCGTACATCACCGGGCGGGCCAGCAGGTTGAACCCGGCATCGATGTTGGCAAACGCCTTATGGGCGATCTTGACCGAGTTGACCCGTGCAAGCAGGATCGTTGAGTCGGCGACGAGCCACCTGCCCGGCTCGACCCAGAGCTCGGGCTCTATACCGAGCTCATGGATACCCCTGAGGAAGACCGGCATGACCGCTCCCGCGTAATCCTCCGGCGTCGGAGCCCGATCGGTCTCCCGGCGGTAGGGTATGCCAAGACCGCCCCCGATATCGATGAACGAGAGATCGACTCCGATATCGATGAGGTCGCGGGTGACCTCGATCAGCACCTCGACCTCGCGGGCGAAGGGTTCGACGTCGAGGATCTGCGAGCCGATGTGGCAGTGGATGCCGACCGGGTTGATATGCTCGGCGGCGAGCGCGTGGCGGTAGGCGTTCAGGATCTCATCCGCCGGGATGCCAAACTTGCTCGTGGCAAGGCCCGTCGCGATCTTTGGGTGGGTGGGGACATCGATGGCCGGGTTGACCCGGAACGCGATATCGACGGTCGTTCCTGCCTCTCCAGCCGCGCGTTCGAGGTGCTGGAGCTCGTCGATCGAGTCCACCGAGACCCTGACACCCGTCTCGACCGCGAGGGCGAGGTCCGAGGGACTCTTCGAGCTCCCGTTGAAGAGGAGGCGATCCGGGCGCATCCCGGCCGAAAGGGCGAGCGCAAGCTCTCCGGCAGAGAAGACATCCGCCCCGGCGCCCATCGATGCGAGCGTCCGGAGTATCGCCAGGTTGCCGTTCGCCTTTGCGGCGTAGAGCACCCTGACCTCCGGGTAGTGGGTGATGAGCGCCCCGGAGAGGCGCCGGAAGTTCCTGCGGATACGCGCATCGTCGGTGACGTAGAGCGGGGTTCCGAACCGCTCCACGAGGTCCACTGCGTCGTGTTCACCGATATGGAGATGTCCGCCCCTGACCGTGAGGTGGGGGGGGAGGATCACAGGTCAAGCCCCCGCATCCGGTCCACCGCTTCGGCGATCCGCTCGATCGAGCGGGTGATGGCGAACCTGACGAATCCTTCGCCGTTCCGCCCGAAACCCACCCCCGGGGTCGCGACGATCCCTGCCTGGTCGAGGAGCTGTGCGGCAAACGCCATGCAGTCATCGACCGGAGCCCAGACATAGAAGGTGGCCTTCGGCGCCTGGACATCAAACCCGATGTCGGAGAGGCCTGAGACGAGCACGTCCCGGCGCTCCTGGTAGATCGAGCAGGCCCGGGCAACGGAGTCCTGGGGGCCGGTGAGCGCTGTGATGGCAGCGTGCTGGATAGCGTTGAACGCCCCTGAGTCGACGTTTGTCTTGACTCGGCCGAGGCCGGCTATGATATCAGGGTTCCCGCAGGCCATACCAACCCGCCACCCGGTCATATTGTAGGTCTTTGAGAGCGAATGCATCTCGATACCCACCTCCATGGCACCGTCAGCCTCAAGGAACGAGGGCGCCCTGTAGCCGTCGAAGGTGATCTCGGAGTAGGCGTTGTCGTGGACGACGATGATGTCATGTTCACGCGCAAACTCGACGACCTCCTCGAAGAACGAGATCGGGGCCACGGCCGCGGTGGGGTTGTTTGGGTAGTTGATGAAGATCAGTTTTGCCTGCCTCACCACATCGGCCGGGATATCGTCGAGGACCGGGAGGAAGTCGTCGTCAGCCCGGATAGGGAGCTCGTGGACCCTGCCCTCGGCAAAGAGTGCAGAGGTCTTGTAGACGGGGTAGCCGGGATCGGCGGCAAGGACAACCTCGCCCGGATTGACGAAGGCCTCAGCGATATGGGCGATGCCCTCCTTGGATCCGATGAGGGCAAGCACCTCCTCCTTCGGGTCCAGGCGCACCCCGAACCGGCCCTGATACCACTCAGCCACCGCCTCACGGTATGCGAGCATACCGGCGTAGGAGGGGTAGTGGTGGTTCTTCGGGTCCCGGGCGGCGGTGCAGAGGGCCTCGACGATATGCGGTGGGGTGGGGAGGTCAGGATCGCCGACACCGAGATCGATGACGTCGACACCCTGACGCAGTTTTTCATCCTTCATATCATCGATACGGGCGAAGAGGTATGGCGGAAGATGATCCATGCGTCTTGCGTACATCACCAGAATACTTGCGCCCGGGAACCTATCTACCTTCTCACTTGCGGCCGACGGCCTCTCCTCAAGCCCCGATGGAGAGGGGGTCTGGGCGAGGGGCCGGTATCAACCCAGGCGGCACATTGCGCCACAGGGCGGGTCCGTGGCGGCACCCTACACCCCTACAAATTAAATACAGACAGTGCAAAGATACAACCATGGATCTCCCGGAATTCCTTGTGGTCTTCTGCACGGCCCCGGTTGAAGAGGCGAAGACGATTGCAGAGGCGATCGTCGATGCCCGACTGGCTGCCTGCGCAAACATCACCGGTGTGCAGTCCTGCTACTGGTGGGGAGGGGCGGTCACCAGAGGATCCGAACAGCTCCTGATCATCAAGACACAGCGCCGCCTGCTCGACCAGCTCATCTCCAAGATCGAGGAACTCCATAGCTACGAGGTCCCCGAGATCATCGCCATACCCATCATCGGCGGCTACGCCCCATACCTCGACTGGATCAGGGAGGAGACGGCCTGATGGAGATCGTCTGCCGTGACGGGATCCAGGTCACAGGCGACGGTGTGCGTGAGGTCCACGACAGCATCATCGTTGAGGACTGCATCGGACTCTTCCTGAACGGCGAGTACCTTACGACCCTGGTGGCGTGTCTCGACCGTCTCGCCGACCTGGGGGCCGGATTTGTCATCTGTGAAGGGTTGGCCGACGAGATCACCTCGGTGGATGTCTCAGGGAGGGATATCTACGTCACCGCCCCGGTCGCAAAGGACTTCCGCCTCGGGGTGGAGTCGTCAGGGGGGTACCGGGTGCTCGGCGAGCCGAAAGCGGTCTCCTCGTCGATCATCGCCACGGCAGACGATATCCGAGCGGTGACGGCCGCGATCGAATCCGAGACCTGGCGGAAGACCGGCGGCGTCCACTGTTCGGTCCTCTTCTGCGACGGCGAGTTCATCACCCGTGCCTGTGACATCGGCAGGCACAACACCGTCGATAAAGTCGTGGGCTACGCGGCTCTCCGGGGGATTGATCTATCAGGGTGCGTTCTCGGGTGCACCGGCAGGCAACCGTCGGGGATGGTGGCAAAGGCGGCGAACGCCGGGATCCCTATCGTCGCATCCCGCGCCGCCTCGACCGACGAGGGTATCCTCACGGCGGAACGGGCAGGCCTCACCCTGATCTGCTTCTCGCGGGGGGAGCGGTTCACCATCTACACACACCCGGAACGGGTGCCTGATGTCTACTCGCAGATCGGGAGGGTCTGATCGTGAGCGAGAGGACCGCGCTGCTCCTGCTCGGGTGCCCGCAGGTTCCCGTCCAGACGAGTATGGCGCTCTACCTGGTGCATATGCTGAGGCAGCAGGGCATCAGATCGGTGGTCGCCGGGACGCCGGCGGCTCGAAGGTTGCTGGAGGTGGCCGATCCTGGCCGGCACTACCTGGGCGAGGTGGTCGGCCTCGATGGTGTGATCGATGAGATCACCGGGAAGGTGCGGGACTTTGATCTCTGTTTCGTCTTCATCCACAACGATTCAGGGATCGCCTACGCAGGGACGATGGCCTACATATCCCGGGCGCGGTTGTATGCGCTCCTCTATGGGGAGGCTGCAGAGGATCTTGCCGGTGAGATTGAGTTTCCCTGTGAGGTCGTTGCGGCACGGGCCGTTCACAGCCCCATGCCGTTGAAACGCAGGCTTGACGAGGTGATGCAATGGGCGGCTGCATCGATGCGCTGAAGCCCGAGATCATACTCGCACGATCCTCCTTCCGGGAGGCTCGGGAGTACATCAAGAAGAACATCCGGGAGTACCACGAGGTCGAGCCGGGCTACAGGATATTTGATGTCCATATCATCGGGGTCCCACCGCTCTACATCGGCGTGGAGGGCGAGCACGTCATCTTCCCCTACACCAAGCCCTGCCACGGGACGTTCGTGGTGAAGATCCCGGGCGGTGCCGAGATCGCACGATTGCGAGAGAGGAAGTAGTCACCGCGTATAAGGAGAGGGTGGCTCGCCCGTATCCCATGGCGATGAACAGCCTCTCTCATCCCCAGA
>JAAZOW010000301.1 GCA_012797575.1 Methanomicrobiales archaeon
AATCCCTGCTTCTGGTGCGCATCCCAGTCATAGACCGGGTTTCCCCAGAGCTGCCCGGTCGTGCTGAAGGCATCAGGGGGGACACCTGCGACGATAGCCGGTTTCTTCTGCTCATCCAGCTTGAAGAGACCGGGGTTTGCCCAGACATCAACACTATCATAGGTAAGGTAGATCGGGAGGTCTCCGATGATCTGGAGATGCCTCGAGCGGCAGTGGACTTTGAGCGCCCCCCACTGACGATCAAAGACATACTGGAGAAACTTTTCTTTGAGGATCCTGTCCGCAAGCTCAGTGCCATAGGCATGCAGGGCCTCCCCGTGCCGGTCCCTGATATCGGGCGGCCAGTCTCCCCAGACTTTTCCTGCGAACCTCTCCCTGAGGGCAACAAAGAGTGCATAATCATTGAGCCACGAGACGTTCTCTGCTGAAAACTCCTCATAATGGAAATCTGAATCCCGTCTCTTGAACCGCTCAAACGCCCGATCGAAGAGGCCGTTCTTGTAGTCCATGACGGCCTGGTAGTCCACCCGATCCTCCGGGAAATCAGGCGGATCCTTGATATCTTCAGGTGCGAGGAAGCCATCGGTGACCATCTGCTCCGGGCTGATGATCCAGATGTTCCCGGCAAACGCCGAGGTGCTCTGGTAGGGTGAATTGCCAAATTCCGGACACGTCGGGTTGAGGGGGAGGATCTGCCAGTAGCTCTGCCCTGCTCTGACCAGGAGATCCACGAACCGATATGCCGAAGGCCCCAGATCGCCGATACCGTATGCCGATGGAAATGATGTGATATGGAGAAGAACACCACTTCGCCGCCGGTTCATGTCATCCTCACGCCAAGGTGTGCTACAGCCTCTCTGAAGGCTGCCGTCCACCGTTCTGCATCCTCATCACCCTCATCGGCCCGCTGGTGCATATCGTGATAATATCCACGCATGCCGATCACAACATTCTGGCTCTCCCACAAGGAGAGCTCCAGTGGAAACACCTTTGCACACCGGACTATGCGAACGATCTCCTCGAGCGGGGCTGGGTCACCGAGGCGAGCGATCGCTTCCCCGGTTGAGAGTGCGATCCGCCTGCTTGCTGCTTCCCCAAGATCGGCAAGATCAAACCTGAGATTATCTGCCCTCATCCCTTCGACGAGCGTGAGGAATCGGTCTGGGTCGGGGCACCCCTCCCGAAAGATCACACAGAGCTGTTCGTTGCATGCGTGCTCGAGGAGACGGGTGATAAACGCAGGCTCCAAGATACCGAGATCCTCGATAACCTGAACCAACGCCTCCGCATCCCGGGAAACCGCTGATTCTGTCTCCTTGATGTCGGGAAGGATCCGGCGGGCGACTGCCCAGCGTTCCTCATCCATGAGATCCGATGCGGTGTAGATCCAGGAGAAGGTCCCGGTGGTGCCGGAGTCCACCACCTCCTCCCACGCTGCCCGGAGCGCCCCATCACCACTCGGTGTGCGCACGCCGATGAAGATGCGATCCATCCCGGCAAAGAGCACGACCAGATCGTAGTGAGTCTCTTCCCCCGTCACCCGGGATCGCAGGTGGATAGTTCCGGCACAGCCGCGCCGGCCATCATCCTCCAGATGGTAGCGCCGGTCCCCATCGATGGCGTACACCGGAGGAAGCTCAAGTCCGAGGACCTCATAGAGGCCGATTCTCGCACCTACCCGGGCAAGGTCCATCGCAACCGGCCGGACCCGGACCTCATAGACCGTAGCACCGGTCGCATACCCGGGATCGTTTGCCAGGGCACGGCCGAGGGTCTCGACGAACGCAGGCTCAAGATCGAGTTTGAGGGCTCGTCGTGCAAGATCCATCGCGCGGCCCGCGTGGCGCATCACCTGGATGCTCCCCGGTTCGGTGATATCATCGAAGAACCAGCCGCAACTCGTCTGCATCAGCATCGCCTGCCGTTCCATATCAAGGAGCGCCAGGGTCTGCCGCTGTTCATCGGCGGTGAGATCACGGAGCGCATGCCGGGCGAAGAACTGCTCGACGGACTCATCAGACCACCGGTTGAGGATGAGATCGACAGCATCGTCCCGTGCCATCAGGGGGTCGCGAAGGTAGGCAGCGAGAGCCTCCACGAACCGGGGGGCAAGGGCATCTCTGACCGTGTCAACCGCTATCCTGAGTGGTTCACGCCAGGCCTGCGACCATTCAGGATGCGCCCCGGTCTGGCACCCACAATCTCGTCGCCAGCGCTCGACACCGTGCGGGCAGCTCCAGGACGTCCTCTCCTGAATGATAACCTCGTGCGTGGGCGGGTGAGCGGTGAGATACTCTCCGTAAATCGTAAGGCACACGTCATCCCGCGCCTCGATGGTGTGGAGGCAATAGGCGAGCGCCATCTCGCCGAACTTACGATGGTGGCCGTAGGTCTCCCCGTCGGTCGCGATATGCACAAGCTCCGGGCGCTTCCCATCCGGGGAGAAGGCCGCAAGCAACCTTCCTGCGAACCGCTCCCCGTCTGAAAGCAGGTCGCCAAACGCTACATCGCGGGCTATTCGCCCGTCATAAAAGAATAGGGCAATACTCCTGCCCGAGGGGAGACGGCAGAGGTAGGGCATCCGCGTCTCGACCTGGCTCCCTGAGACATCAATCCAACCTTCCGTCCCGATCTCCCGCACTTTCACGGCCTGGTGAGGGGCGAGGATCGTGAACCTGATTCCAGCCTCAGCCATCAGATCCAGAGACTCGATATCAACCGCTGTCTCAGGGAGCCACATCCCTTCAGGCATCCTCTCGAACCGGGATACAAAGTCGTGGATCCCCCAGGCGATCTGGGTCTGCTTATCCTCTCGGGCCGTAAGTGGCATGATGAGGTGATTGTAGCAGCAGGCGATCGCCGACCCGTGGCCAGAGTAACGCTCCCGGCTCTCCCGATCAGCATCGATCATAGCTTCGTAGACGGCGGGTTGATGCCGCTCCAGCCAGGCGAGGAGCGTCGGTGCAGCCGTGAAACTGATCCTGGAGTAGATGTTTGTGAGATCAGCGATCATGCCTTTCGGATCGAGGATGCGTGCGGCGGCATTTGGGGCGTAACATTCCGCTGTCACCCGCTCGTTCCAGTCATGGTACGGTGCGGCGGAACGCTGGACCTCAACCTCCTCAAGCCAGGGATTCTCCCGTGGGGGCTGGTAGAAGTGGCCGTGGATGCAGATAGCTCGGTCCACCCGATCACACCCCCTCTGGAACGAGGACAACAACACCGAGCGGGGGCAGGGTGAGTGAGAGTGAACACTTCCGGTCGTGCGCCGGAATCCGCTCTGCCTTCACCCCTCCAAAGTTCCCAACCCCGCTCCCGCCATACTCGACCGCATCGCTGTTGAGCACCTCTTCCCAG
This sequence comes from Methanomicrobiales archaeon, assembly GCA_012797575.1. GTDB lineage: Archaea > Halobacteriota > Methanomicrobia > Methanomicrobiales > Methanoculleaceae > Methanoculleus. Next base: position 3,358 of record JAAZOW010000301.1, read on the forward strand.
TATCCCCCGAACGGGATGCCAACCCGGTAGCCGTAGCGCGGCACCGGGGTGCAGTTGCAGGCAACGAGGGCGACTTCGTCAGCCGTATGCCCCCACCGTAGGTAGGCAACGATACTCTTCTCCACGTCCGAGAAGTCGACCCACTCAAAACCGCCGGGATCAGAGTCCCGTTCATGGAGAGCGGGTAGGCGGCGATAGAGGCGGTTTAAGTCACCGACCCACTGGAGAATCCCCTGATGGGGTGGATAACGTAGGAGGTGCCATTCAAGCCCGGCATCGTGGCTCCACTCAGACCACTGCCCGAACTCGCCCCCCATGAAGAGAAGTTTCTTGCCCGGGTGCGTGAGCATATACCCGAGGAGAAGGCGGAGGTTGGCCCGTTTCTGCCACTCATCGCCGGGCATCTTTCCTACGAGCGAGCTCTTCTCATGGACAACCTCATCGTGCGAGAGGGGGAGGACGTAGCGCTCCGAGAACGCGTACCATATGCTGAACGTGAGAAGGTCGAGGCGGTACTTCCGGAAGACCGGGTCAAGAGCAAAATAATCCAGGGTATCATGCATCCAGCCCATATTCCACTTCAGATCAAATCCAAGCCCTCCCGTAGCTGTCGGGGCAGTCACTCCGGGCCAGGAGGTCGCCTCCTCGGCGATGACGAGGACGTCCGGGAAGGTGGCGTGGATCGCAGCATTCGCCTTCCGAAGGAACGATATCGCTTCCAGGTTCTCTCTCCCGCCATGGACGTTGGGCATCCACCCACCCGCGCCCCGGGCGTGATCGAGGTAGAGCATCGAGGAGACCGCGTCCACCCGAAGTCCGTCTGCATGGTAGTATTCGAGCCAGAAAAGGGCGCTGCTGATGAGGAACGATCGGACCTCGTTTCTTCCGAGGTTGAAGACGTAACTCTTCCACTCAGGATGGTAGCGCTGACCGGGAAGGGCGTGCTCGTAGAGGTGGGTACCGTCGAAGTAGGAGAGCCCATAGCCGTCAGCCGGGAAATGGGACGGTACCCAGTCGAGGATCACGCCGATCCCGCGCTGGTGGAGGTAGTTGACGAAGCACATGAAGTCCTGAGGGGTGCCGTACCTGCTCGTCGGGGCAAAGTAGCCGAGCGTCTGGTAACCCCAGGAGGCGTAAAACGGGTGCTCCATGACCGGGAGGAGCTCCACGTGGGTGAACCCGGCACCGATCACGTACTCGGCAAGCTCCTGCGCGGCCTCCCGGTAACTCAAGGATCGGTTCCCTTCCTCCGGCACCTTCCGCAACGAACCGAGATGCACCTCGTAGATGGATATCGGGGCATCAGGGGAGTTATCCTCTTCGCGGCCCTGCATCCACGCCCGATCGCGCCAGGGGTATGCCAGATCCCAGATGATCGACGCCGTCTTTGGCGGGACCTCCCAGTAATGTGCGAAGGGATCTCCTTTCTCCACGGAATAATTGTTGTACCGACTCTTGATGTGATACTTATAGAGAGTCCCATGGCCGATCTCGGGTATAAACCCCTCCCAGATACCGGAGTCGTCGTTCCGTATCCTGAGCGGGTTTACAGTGGCCTCCCATCCATTGAAATCTCCGATGACAGAGACCTCAGCCGCGTTCGGTGCCCAGACCGCAAAGAACGTCCCTGGTATGTCGTTGAGGGTGGCAGGATGCGATCCCAGCCTTTCGTAGAGGCGGAAATGGTTCCCCTGCCTGAAGAGGTAGACGTCGTAGTCACTGATGAGGCTCCCGGTCCCGGTGATATCTGGCAGTGCCTTCCGCATAGGCCACCTCCAGATCACGGACCCCCGGAGAGCGCTTTTTCGTAGACGTCAAGCATCCTCCCGGTGACGACGCCCCACTGAAACTTCTCCATCACTTTCCGCCGTCCGGCTTTTCCGAGTCTCTGCATGTAGACGGGATCGTCGATGAGATGCCCGATCCCCCAGGCGATCGAATCAGGGCGGACAGGCACCTTGATCCCGTTTACGTAGTTATCGATGTTCTCGGAGAGACCTCCAACGTCGGTTGCGACAACGCAACGCTCCGCGCTCCAGGCCTCGGTGAGGACAAGGCCGAAAGGTTCGTTCCTGCTCGGTATAGCGACGAGATCGCAAGCATTCAGGAGACTGACGTGATCGATGTCAGGGACGTACCCGGGGAACTGCACCGGCAGGCCGTGCGCCATCCCTTCCAGGTATCCACGCATATCCCCGGTGCCAGCGAAGATGAACTGCACATCCCAACGCTTGGTGAGGATACTTGGTATGGCCTGGATCAGGAGGTCAGGTCCCTTCTGATAGGTGAGGCGCCCGACAAAGAGGACGAGGGGTGCAAGCGGATGGATACCATAGCGCATCTTCACCTCACCCGGGTCGAGCTTGACGTGAAATGGCTCAGGGTCGATCCCGTTCGGGACGACGGAGACCTTCCACTCAGGAACATTGTAGAGCCACATCACCTCGGTCTTCGTCGAGTTTGAGACGGCTGTGACCGCCTTTGCGATGTAGCCTCCGTACCATTCTTTGCCAGATATCTCCTTAAACTCCCACCAATCGCCGAAATTTCCTCCATGCCGTCCATACTCGGTGGAGTGGAAGGAGAGGACGGTGTTCCGGTCACGGAGGGTATGCATCGCCTCGACAGGATGCCAGTCGTGGAAGTTGAGTATATCGAATGCCGGGGTATCGCAGGCACGGAACGCGTCTGTGAACATATTGCTCATGGTCCTGCAGTACTCGATGATGTTATCACCGAAGGGCAGACAGTAGTGGTAACGAACATCGTTTACCTCGACCGGATCACCAGACGCTCCCCGCGTGAAGTAGTGGACCTCATGCCCCCTCGCCGCAAGGTGTTCGGCGAGATGAGTTGCTGCAGGAGCGAGTCCGCCCACCTTGAACGAGGAATGGAGCGCCTCCCAGCAGAAGAATGCTATCTTAAGCGTTTCCATAGATCATCAATCCTCTCTTGAATTATTGCCTTGAGCAGAGCACGATCTTCAATATCCTGGATATCCTTTGCAAGCTTCGAGTCGCCTATGACCTGATCGATCCACCGGTAGAAGTCCCCCCGTTCCATATGATAGCGGATAACATCATCAGGGGTAAACTCAAGCATATCCGTGAGTTCCTGGAGGCTATGCGCGGCGTAGCCAGCCGGCCGGTCATGCGA
>JAAZOW010000306.1 GCA_012797575.1 Methanomicrobiales archaeon
CAGCAGGAGCGGGGGTCGTCATCCAGAACCCTGACCTTCCCGGGATCTCGATCATATCCACCGGCGGGACGATAGCAAGCAGGGTGGACTATCGGACCGGTGGGGTGACAAGCCAGATCTCGACGAGCGATATCCTCCGGATGATCCCCGAACTCGGTGGTATCGCCCGCTACAGCGACCGCCAGGCGTCAAACATCCTCTCCGAGAATATGAGTCCGGGGATCTGGCAGGATCTTGCACGGATGGTTTACGACGAGATCCGGGAGGGCGCAGAGGGGGTGATCGTCACTCATGGTACCGACACGATGGCGTGCTCGGCCGCGGCGATCAGGTTCATGGTGAAGACTCCTGTGCCGATCATCTTCGTCGGAGCGCAGCGATCCGCCGACCGCCCGAGCTCTGATGCCGCTATGAACCTCCTCTGTAGCGCCGCCGCCGCCACCGGCGACCTCGGCGAGGTGGCGGTTGTGATGCACGCGACGACGAGTGATGACCGGTGCGCCATCCACCGGGCGACGAGGGTCCGGAAGATGCACACATCCCGGCGCGACGCCTTCCAGAGCATGGGACTCGCCCCGCTCGGCTACGTCGATTATCCCTCGCTTGAAGTCAACCTCTCGGATGAGGCCGTGCGACGGGGCACTGAGGGGATCGAGCTCCATGATGCGCTCGAGGAGCGTTGCGGCCTCATCCAGTTCTATCCGGGGATGCCGCCCTCGGTCCTTGATTCCTATGCGGACTGGAAGGGCCTTGTTCTGGCGGGGACCGGGCTCGGGCACGTCGCGACCGATTGGATACCGAGGCTTCGCGATATGATCGAGGAGGGGACGGTCGTCGTCATGACGTCCCAGTGTCTGCACGGCCGGGTCTGCGACCGGGTCTATGAGACCGGAAGGGATCTCCTCGCGGCCGGGGTGATCGAGGGGGAGGATATGCTCCCCGAGGTGGCGCTCGTGAAGCTGATGTGGGTGCTCGGGAACGAGTCCGACCCCGCCCGGGCGGGTGAGGTCATGCGGGCGAATCTTGCTGGAGAGATCCAGAGGAGGTCGATCTGAATGGACTACGAAGGGCTCGGGCTGAAGGCCGGGATCGAGATCCACCAGCAGCTCGATACTGCCGAGAAGCTCTTCTGCCGTTGCCCCACGCTCCTTCGGGATGTCGATGAGCGGACAGGAGAGTTCTCCCGCTACCTCAGGGCGATGGGAAGCGAGTCGGGCCGGATCGACCGGGCGGCCGAAGAGGAGATGAAGCTCGTCCGGAAGTTCACCTACTACACCTATGACACGGTCTGCCTGGTGGAGCATGACGAGGAGCCCCCGACGCCGATGAATCCTGAAGCACTCGAGGTCTGCCTCACGCTGGCAAAGATGCTCGACATGACTCCGGCCGAACAGATCCACACCATGAGAAAGCTCGTCATCGACGGCTCCAACACAAGCGGATTTCAGCGGACAGCGCTTGTAGGGTTCTCAGGTGCTCTCCCTGACGGTTGCCTGATCGAGACGATATGCCTTGAGGAGGAGGCGGCACAGCGTGTGGAGGACGAGATCTTCTCCCTCGACCGCCTGGGGATCCC
>JAAZOW010000134.1 GCA_012797575.1 Methanomicrobiales archaeon
GCCGTGCAGGCTGCAGCAGCCGCCATCGATCTCCCCTTCCGGAGGAGGGTGCTTGGGAGAGATCTCCTGGATGAGGCGGTCGACCTGCTCCTCTCGTGCGGCTACCCAAACGACTCGATCAGTATGGTCCATCGGGCAGCTGTCAGAACCCTTGCGGGTGAGTATGCGGTTGTGGGCGATGGCGCCCGCCGAGACGACCGGGTCCCACGGATCGAGCGATCCGAGGTGCAGCACCTTGAGGCAACCACCGGATGTTCCTACGTCCGGCCGTTGCTCGGCTACGGGAAGCCGGAGGTGAAACGCCTCGCAGAGAAGCTTCTCGTGGTGCAGTACGGGGAGACCGATGACATCGGGAGCGGTGACTACGAACAGGAGATCCGCCGGGCTATCCGTGCCCGCGGCATCAACCCAGCGCTTTTCTTCCCGCCCCACCACCTGCAGTCGCTGGTGGTCGGCAGGAGAGAGGCTTAAGGGATATTCAGTGAGTGATACGTTATGAGCAAGTTAATGAAGGGCCGGAAGATCCGGCTGGCAAAGGCATGCGAGCAGAACCGCCGTGTGCCGGCATGGGTGATGATGAGGACCAACCGCGCGGTTGCGTCGCATCCGAAGCGACGCAACTGGAGGCGGAGTACCTTAAAGGTGTAGGGTTATGGCAGAGGCATTAAAAGAGCATATCTATATCATCCCCCTCCGTGAAGTGAAGCGTGCGCCCCGATGGAAACGGGGGAATACCGCCATCAAGGATGTCCGGGCATTTCTCGAACGGCACATGAAGAGCGACGACGTCAAGCTGGACCGGAGTATCAATGAGAAGATCTGGGAATGCGGCAGTGGCAAACCCCCACGGAAAATTCGCGTCCGTGCGATGAAGTTTGAGGATGGACAGGTCCAGGCCGAGCTCGCCGAGGAGTGAAATGACAGGAACGATCGATCTCTCGGGCGATCCGAATATAGGCGTCTACGCCCGTGTATTTGAGGATGTGGCAATCGTCCACCCCGAGATGCCTGAGGAGTTCACCGGCACCCTCGCAGAGGAGCTCGATGTCGATATCGTAGCCACCCCCATCCAGGAGAGCACCATCATCGGCTCACTCGTCGCCGGGAACAGCCAGGGCCTTGTCGTCAGCAGCCTTGTGACCCCCGACGAGCTGGCAATCCTTGAGGAGTACCGGGACGTCCTCCTGCTTGAGGGGTCCATCAATGCGGCAGGCAACGTGATCCTCGCAAACGACTACGTCGCCGCCATCCATCCTGATATGGCGATCGACGTCGTCGAGGAGATCGGGTCGTTCCTCTCGGTGCCGGTGGTCCGACTCTCGCTTGGAGGCATCAAGACCATCGGTATGGCCGGGTGCGCAACCAATACGGGGATCCTCGTCCACCCACGGGCAAATGAGACAGAGATCGCTGCCCTTGAACGGGTCGTCGACCTCCCTATTGGCATTGGTTCGGTGAACATGGGCAGCGGACTTATTGGCACCGGGCTTCTTGCAAACAGCAAAGGATATGTCGCGGGATCCTTCACGAGCGGATTTGAACTGGGACGGATAGAGGAAGTCTTTGGGTTTTTGGAGTGAGCGAGTCATGGAGAACCAGATGTTTGAAGTAGTGGGCACATGTATGATCAAGAACGAATGGAAGCCCTACCGGAAGGTGGTCGCAGCCCCGAACGAAAATCAGGCAAAAGAGCGAGTTTTCACGGATATCGGGAGCAAGCATCGCCTGAAGAGAAGTTATATCATCATCGAGTCGGTTACCGTAGTGGCTGGTGAGTGATGTGGAAACGATAGATCCTCGTGAGATACAGGCCCTTCAGATGTACTTGAACGAGTACGGGCAGCAGGCAGAAATCCTGACACAGCAACTCGGTATGATCGAGCAGCAGCGTCTTGAGTCTGCTGCCGCTATCGAGTCCATCCAGGCCCTCCAGGAGAGCGACGATGGTATCGTTCTCCTCCCCATCGGGGGTGGCGCCCTTCTCCGGGTGAAGGTGCTCGATCATGGACACGTCCTGGTGAACCTCGGTGCCGACGTCTCTGTCGAACAGGCGAGCGCGGATGCGGTTGAGTATCTCGAGGATCGGATGACAGAACTTGAGGCACTGGGAAAGAAGGTTGCAGGTTCCATTGAGCAGCTGCAGGGGCAGATAGCACAGATATCACGGCGCCTCGAGGCTGCCTACCAGGGGGCCCGACAGTCCCAGGCAGGCCAGAGCGGATCCTGATGTTTGATTCATTAAAGAAGAAGCTCCAGAGTATCAAGACAAAGTTTGCCTCGAATATCGAGGAGGCCGCCGGGGCCGAACCGGCTCTACCGGCAGCGGAGCAACCGACGGAACCAGAACCCACCCCCCTGACCCCGGCTCCAACCTCCCAAGAACCGGAAGCACCCGAGATGGTCCGGGATAAACCTACGTTCTTCAACAAGGTGAAGGTCCTGGTCCGTGACCGGGAGGTCCTCCTCAAGGAGAAGGATATCGAGGAACCTCTCTTTGAACTGGAGATGGTCCTTCTCGAGAGCGACGTCGCACTCCCGGTCACCGACGAGATCATCGCCCGGATGCAGAGAGACCTCGTAGGCCGGCACAAAAAGATCGGTTCGTCGATCGATGATCTGGTCACCTCCACCCTCCGGTCAGCGCTCTGTGGGGTGCTGGGCGAAGGTCTTGATCTCCTCGAGTACGTCAGGGAGAGTGAGCGGCCCGTGAAGATCCTCTTCACCGGTGTCAACGGGACCGGGAAGACGACGACCGTCGCAAAGGTTGGCCACTACCTTCAGGAGAACGGTTTCTCGGTGGTCATCGGCGCAGGGGATACCTTCCGTGCAGGAGCGATTGAACAACTCAGGACCCACGCCGATCGGCTCGGAATCAAGGTGATCCAGCACCAGGCGGGCGCCGATCCATCCGCGGTCCTCTTTGACGCGGTCCAGTACGCGAAGGCACACGACATCGACGTCGTCCTCGCCGATACCGCCGGCCGGTTCCACAACCGGGCAAACCTCATGAACCAGCTTGAGAAGATCCGGCGGGTCATGAAACCGGATCTCGTCGTCTACGTCGACGAAGCGGTGGCGGGGAACGATGCGGTCATAAGGGCCGATGAGTTCAATCGAGCGGTCGGCACCGATGCCGTCGTCCTGACGAAGGCCGATATGGATCGCAAGGGAGGTGCCGCCATATCGATTGCGCATACCATCGGAAAGCCGATCCTCTTCCTTGGGACCGGCCAGGGATACGAAGACATCCTGCCGTTTGAGCCTCGCATTGTGGTGGATGAGCTGCTGGGAGATGAGATCTGATGCTCGATACACTTGGCACATCTTTGAAGGACGCGGTCAAGAAACTCGCCGGTAAGACGGTGATCGACCGGGCTGCGGTCGATGAACTGGTGCGTGACCTGCAGCGGGCGCTCCTCTCCGCTGACGTCAACGTCAAACTCGTGATGCAGCTTTCCAAGGCGATCAAAGAACGCGCCCTCGATGAGGAGCCCCCGAAGGGAATGGGTGCAAGGGAGCATGTCCTGCGGATCGTCTATCAAGAGCTTGTCAACCTGATGGGGATGCCGGGGACGGTGGCGCTCGGGCCCCAGACGATCCTGTTGGCGGGCTTGCAGGGGAGTGGAAAGACCACGACGGCCGCAAAGCTTGCCCGTTCCTTCCAGCGGAAGGGGCTCAGGGTCGGGGTGATCTGCGCCGATACCTTCCGGCCGGGTGCATACGATCAGCTCAAGACCCTCTGTGACCGGATCGGAGTCCCCTGTTTCGGCGATCCGGACGAGCCGGACGCTCTTGTGATCGTGAGGGAGGGGTTGCCGCAGTTCCGCAAGGCCTACGAGGTGATCATCATCGACACCCAGGGGCGGCATGCCCTCGAGGAACACCTTATCGAGGAGATCATCAACATCAACGAGATATCGCATGCTGATCATCGCTGGCTCGTGATCGACGCGGCTCTCGGGCAGCAGGCGAGTGAGCAGGCCCGCCGGTTCCATGAGGCGATCGGGATCGACGGCGTCCTCGTCACCAAGATGGATGGGACCGCGAAGGGCGGCGGCGCCCTCTCGGCCGTCGCGGAGACAGGGAGCGGGATCGTCTTCATCGGGAGTGGTGAGACGATCGACGATCTCGAACGGTTTGATCCAGACGGATTCATATCCCGTCTGCTCGGTATGGGCGACCTGAAAGCGCTTGTCGAGCGGGCCGAGGAGGCAGTATCTGCTGAAGATATCGATGTCAATGCCATGCTCAAGGGCAAGTTCACGCTCCGTGACATGTACAAGCAGCTTGAAGCCCTCAACAAGATGGGACCCTTAAAACAGATCATGAGCATGCTCCCCCTCGGCGGCATGCAGATCCCGGATGACGCCTACGATATCACCAGCACCAAGATGCAGCGCTACAAGGTGATCATGGACTCGATGACGCCCGGGGAGCTCGATGATCCTGCTATAATCGGGGGATCCCGGATCCAGCGCATCGCCCGCGGCGCCGGGGTGCCGCCTGAAGATGTCCGGGACCTCATCAAATACTATAAGATCATGCAGCGGGCCTTAAAGGGCATGCGGGGCATGGGCGGCGGCAGATTCAACATGCAACGCATGATGAAGAAGTTCGGCAGGACCCAGTAGCATGAAACGGTTCGCAGTCGTGGGCCACCGTGCCGCAACCAGCGGCACGTTCAGCCTCAACGATCTCCCCGGAAGCGCCGGGAGGATGGATATCCTCTGCCGCTGTATCAACTCCTCGCTCTTTCTCTCCCACGACCTCCGGCGGGACGTCGAGTGTTACCTCATCCTCTGTGGTGAACCTGACCCGCCAAAGACCGTCCTCTTCCGGGGGAGTGAGGTCCGCTACCTCTCGCCTGATGAGCGGAGCAGCGCCGCCCTGATAAAGAGAGCGCTCGCGATTCCCTGCGGGAACGAGTTCCGGGAATCAACCCCCGGCGTCTACGTCCGGCGCGGCGGACTTTTACGCCTCCTTGGAGAGATCCCGTTTGCAGTCCTTGATGAGGCGGGGGAGGATGTTCGAGCTGTTCCGGCACTGCCCGGGGCATACATCCTCTCCGACCACCAGGACTTCACCCCGGAGGAAGAGGATATGCTTGGTGAGCGCGACCGCTACTCAGTAGGGCCGATCGCGCTGCATGCCGATCATACTATCACCACCGTCTTAAACGAGATGGATCGGAGGGAGTCTGGATGGAGATCGTCGACGCGATAAAAACAATTCTTGAGTACGGTGATACCTGCAACCACTGCCTCGGCCGGTTCTTCGGCAAGCGGTCGTTTGGGTTGACGAACGAAGAACGGGGGAGGGCGCTCCGGATCACGCACGAGATAGTGATAAACGAGCCGCACCAGGAACCGGACCCGAAATCCTGCTGGATCTGCGGCGGCGAAACTTCCCGGGCAGATGTCTGGGCAGCGAAGGTTGCAGAGGCCACTTTGGGGATAGGGTTTGATACGTTCCTCATCGGGACGAGAGTCCCGCCCCTGATGGCGGAGAGTGAGGAGATGGTCTGGAGCGATCTCTCCTTAGGTGATCCCGAACCCCTGAAGGCTGAGATGAACCGGGAGGTCGGCAAGATCGTCTCTGAGTTGACCGGGAAGGCGGTCGACTTCACCAGACCCGATGTTGTTGCGATCCTCGATCTCTCTGACGGGACCGTCGAGGTACAGATCAACCCCGTCTTCTTCTCCGGCCGCTACATGAAGTACGAGCGGGGGATCCCGCAGACCCGCTGGGATTGCCGGGCGTGCCGGGGGGCAGGATGCGAACGGTGCGACTTTACCGGTAAGCAGTATGCTGACTCGGTCGAGGAGCTGATCGGCCGAACGGTGATCGAGGCCTTCGATGCTGATGATGCCACCCTGCATGGTGCCGGCCGGGAAGATATCGATGCCCGCATGCTCGGGTCGGGCCGCCCTTTCATCATGGAGGTTGAGGTGCCGCAGAGACGGGCGGTGGATCTCGTAGCGCTTGAGGAGGAGATCAACCAGAAGGCTGAAGGCAGGGTCGCAGTCCACCTGACCGGATGGGCGGACCGGAAGATGGTGCAAACCCTTAAATCAGACAAAGCGCATAAAAAGTACAGGATCCTGGTCGAGACTGGCAGCCCTGTAGCGCCAGGTGCGTTCAAGGCGGCCCTCGATCAGCTGAAAGGTGTAACTATACAACAGCGCACCCCCATGCGGGTGTCACACCGGCGGGCGGATAGGGTTCGGGAACGGCAGGTCATCGATATCCAGTGTACTGGCAGGGTTGACGACCGATACTGGGTTGAGGTCGTCGGCGAAGCAGGCCTCTACATCAAAGAACTTGTATCAGGAGATGGCGGCAGGACCCGCCCCAGCCTCGCCCAGATCCTGGGGCGCACCGCAAGTGTTGTCAGTCTCGACGTGGTGCAGGTCAGAACAACGAACGAAGAATGGTGAGTAAATCGTATGGCACGTCATAATGGGCCACGCAAAAAAACGCGGCATAAGTTCAAGAAGACCCTTCGAAGGCGCGGTATCCCCCCGGTATCATCGGTAATTCAAGAGTTTGAAGTCGGGCAGAGGGTGCACGTCGTTATCGAACCGAGTGTTCAGAAGGGCATGCCTCATCGGAGATTCCACGGAAAGACGGGGACGGTCATCGGGCAGCGCGGGCGCGCATGGCTGCTCGAGATACGGGATGGGGATGCAATAAAACAGGTGATCGCAAGACCGCAACATCTAAGAGCGCAGAGGGTATAAACCTCAGGCAACAGTGATTGGCATGAGAGTTAAACGAATCGTTAGCGAAGAGCGTATAGTGCTTCCCGAATTACGTGACACCCTGCTCGCCGTAGAAGCAGCCCGACTCGAATCCGGAGAGGAGATGTCCTACGAGCTTCGTAAGAGCATCGAGCATGCCAATCATCTCACGAAGACGTCTGCGGAGAAGGCACGCGACCTGGTCGATGCGCTCATGGAGCTTGAGAAGATAAAGGAGGAGATCGCCTACCGCATCGCGAACCTTATGCCGCGCACCCGGGATGAACTACGGGCAATCTATGCCAAAGAACGGTTTAATCTAACGCCGGATGAGCTCGACGAGATCCTGGATCTGGTAATGACCCACTTCTAAAGGAAGGAGCGGTATCCATGAGGACAGAGAAGAAAGAGGAGAACGCGGTAGTCATCGATGTACTCCCTATGGGGTATGCGAATGATCCACGCCCGGTCTACAAGCGCGAGCCGATCGTCCTCGCAGTCGGGGATGACCAGTTCAAGCTGCTCGAACTCATCCCGAAGGCGGGTGCCGATATCCAGATCCACGATCGCGTCTACATCGGTGACGGGGAGCGGGACAAGATTGAACGTGTTAAACGGCGGATCGGCTACGACGACCTGACCGCGACAGCAAGACTGGAGCTCCCGTTTGTGGTCGAACAGATCGTCCGCGAGAATGAATCGAGGTTCGTCGACTTCTTCAATAAGTCTGTCCCCATAACGCCGAAGTTCCACATGCTCCACCTGCTTCCCGGCATCGGAAAGAAGTTGATGTGGGAAGTGATCGAGCAGAGGGAGAAGAAACCGTTCGAGAGTTTTGAGGACATCTCCCGTCGGATCAAGTCGATGCCACATCCGGATCGTATGATCATCAGTCGGATCCTGCGTGAGATTGAGGATCCGAGCGAGAAATACCATATCTTTACACTGAAATGAGTGCTCCAAGAGATCAGCACTTCCTCATCGATCAGCGGGCGGTCGATAAGATCGCCGGTTTTGTAGATGTCTCTGGCCGGAGGGTGCTTGAGATAGGGCCCGGCGAAGGGGTCCTCACCCGCGCCCTCCTCGACCGGGGTGCAAGAGTCGTTGCGATAGAGATCGATCCGGCTCTCGTGGATGAGCTTGAGTTCCTGTTTGCCGATGAGGTAGCAAAAGGGAACCTTGAGATCATCCCGGGCGATGCGACAAAGGTTGACTTTCCGCCGTTTGATATTGCCGTCGCGAACCTCCCCTACTCCGCCTCTTCGGAGATAACGTTCCGGCTGCTGGAATCCGGGTTTGAGGTCGCGGTCCTTATGTACCAGAAGGAGTTTGCCCGGCGAATGATAGCGCAGCCCGGGACACGCGGCGTCGGGCGACTCTCGGTGATGGTGCAGACGTACGCTTCGGTAAAGCCGCTACTTGAACTCTCGCCGAACGCCTTCCGCCCAAAACCTCAGGTCCGTTCCTGGGTGGTCAGGATCACGCCGCACGAGCCGCCGTATCCGCTTGCAGATAGGCGGATCTACGCAGACGTCGTCCGGGTGCTCTTCTCCTACCGGCGAAAGACCATCCGGAAGGGGCTCCAGAGCGGCAAGAATACGTTTGAGGCTACAGCGGTCGAGCAGGCGATCGCGGATCTGCCTGACGATCTCCTGCGACAGCGGCCTGAAAACCTCTCGCTTGAGGAGTTTGCGCTGATAGCAAATCGGATGAGCGGGTGCTGATGTGACTCTGGATCAGGTCTACTCGCCAGCCGAGGACTCGTATCTCCTTCTCCGGGCGGCGCTCCGCGAGGTTCGCTTGACCGATCGGGTGCTGGAGGTTGGGACCGGGAGTGGCTATGTCGCAGCAGAACTCGTCGGGCGGGCGGCGCAGGTGGTCACGACGGATATCAACCCCCATGCCGTGGAGTGCGCCCGTGCCCGCGGCCTTGCGGCGGTCCGGACCGATCTCTTCGCCGGGCTCTCAGGCCCTTTCGACCTGGTCATCTTCAACCCGCCCTACCTGCCGACTGCCCCTGAGGAGCGGATCGATGACTGGTTGGAGCACGCGCTCGATGGTGGACCCACAGGGAGGGCGGCGATTGAGCGGTTCATCGCAGATGTTGGCCGAGTGCTCACACTGCCGGGACGGATTCTGTTGCTCGTCTCCTCCCTGACTGGCCCTGACGCGGTGCGGGAACTCTTCGCCGCCCGGGGTTTTGTCTCGTTCATCATCGACTCTGAACCGCTCGAGGGCGAGACCCTCTTTGTTCTCCGGGCGATGCGGGATCTCTGCCGGA
>JAAZOW010000295.1 GCA_012797575.1 Methanomicrobiales archaeon
ACGGCCCGCCGTCCCGGACGGTCGAGCAGGTCATGCACGACCACCCCGATGATGGTGTCGGCCACCTCCGCCTCCGGGTCGTCTGGCCGTTTCCTGAGTTTGCACTCCGGAAGTTTTCCGGCGCGAAGGTCTTCCTGATGCCGGAGCTGAATATGGGGCAGATGGTGAGGGAGGTCCAGCGTCACGTCGATCAGCCGGTCATATCGATCCCGAAGCTCGGGGGAGAACTCCACACCCCCGCCGAGCTTCTGCAGGCTCTGGAGGCGCACCGATGATCGCGCCTGACTGGTTCAGGGAGGACCGGCTCCCCCATATCTACTGCACCGGGTGCGGCAACGGGACGGTCCTCAACTGCACCCTCGCGGCGGTGGAGGAGATGGGCTGGAGACAGGACGAGACAGCCTTTATATCGGGGATCGGGTGCTCATCCCGTGCCCCGGGCTACATACTCGCCGACTCACTCCACACCACTCATGGGAGGGCGCTGGCGTTTGCCACCGGCGTGAAGATGGCACGACCCGACCTGAACGTCGTTGTCTTCACCGGCGATGGCGATCTTGCCGCCATCGGCGGGAACCACTTCATCCACGCCTGCCGCCGGAACGTGGATATGACCGTGATCTGCATGAACAACCAGATCTACGGCATGACCGGTGGGCAGGGGAGCCCGACAACCCCGGAGGGGGCCTTCTCGACGACGACGCCGTACGGGGCGAGTGAACCGGCCTTCGACCTTGCGGAACTCGCTGTAGCGGCGGGTGCGAACTACGTCGCTCGCTGGACGTCGTACCACGTCATGGAGCTCGCAAAAGCGATCGCCGCCGGGATGCGGACACCGGGTCTCGCCTTTATCGAGGTGAGAACCCAGTGCCCGACGAACTTCGGCCGCCACAACAGGCTCCGGAGCATCCCGGCCATGATCGAGTACCTCAAGGGCCATGCGATGCTCGTCACGAAGTACAACCGCCTCGTTCTGGAAGGGGCGGAAGTCCCGGAGGGGACGTTCACCATCGGGGAGCTGATCAGGCGGCAGAGGCCGGCTATGGGGGTGAGACGATGAGGCATGAGGTCAGGTTCTCAGGCTACGGCGGGCAGGGTATCATCCTCTCCGCGGTCATCCTTGGACGGGCGGCGGCGCTCTACGACGGCGCGTATGCCATCCAGACCCAGGTCTATGGCCCTGAGGCCAGGGGCGGGGCGTCGATGGGGCAGGTGATCATCGACGATGCACCGATCCTCTACCCTGCGGTGACGGACCCCGACATCTACGTCATCATGTCCCAGCAGGGGTTTGAGAAGTATGGAGTTTTGGCGCGGGAAGATGCGGTCATGGTCCTTGATGCGGACCTCGTCAGGTCTCGCCCGGCATGCCGCTACCACGAGGTCCCGGCGACAACGGAGGCAAAAGAGAACCTCGGTCGTGAGATCGTGGCAAACATCGTCATGATGGGAGCTCTCGTGGCCATAACCGGGATCGTGAGCAGGGAGGCGATCGAGCGGGCTGTGCTCGATAGCGTCCCGAAGGGCACCGAGAGCCTGAATTCAAGAGCACTGAGACGCGGATTTGAACTGGGAGAGCGAGCATGAAACTACTGGAATACGAAGCAAAAGAGAT
>JAAZOW010000048.1 GCA_012797575.1 Methanomicrobiales archaeon
GGCCATTGCCTCCGGCGGCGCAACTTGAACGTATCGTAGCCGGGGGCAAAGGACCGCCCCGATCGTGGCGCCGGGCTGATCCAGCTGGAGCCGGATGCCTCTCTTCGCCTGTTCACTCGCCTTTGCTCCGGCATGGACGAGTTATAGCACGATCAACGCAAAAAGTTACAGATGGTAACTGCAGAGTTTATTGTGGAGATGTCCGGGCACACCAAGCTGACGTTCCGCTATAACGGCCATCCGCACCCGGGTCAGCCGAAGAAGGAGATTAGCGATTGGCTGCTCTCCATCATGGCCGGGCAGCTCGATCTTTCCCGGCGATCTGGTGGACTTTCGGCCTGACGGGCAGGGGCTCTCCGCACTCAGGTCTCTTCTGACAGAAGGGATCTTTGTGCCGGCAAAAGCGGAGTCGTGTCGGATGCATATTACGTGATCGCTCACACCCTTATACCTTCGGCCAGTGCCTGGACGATGAACGGGTTTTTGCTCCGGACCAGCTCGGCGAACTCCTCCTCGATGTAGCAGATCGGTTCGACCGGGAGATCGGTGAGGTCGAGGATGGCTGCCGCCCGCTTGTGGAACCGCTCGCGAAAGTCCCCGACGATGATCAGGTCGATGTCGCTCCCCTCGTGGAAATCCCCGCGGGCAAACGACCCGTACAGGATGACGGCGGAGACGCGCCGGCGTGCCCGGATCTTCCGGGCAAGGTCCCGGACCTGCTCGATTACAAAGAGAGCGCTTGCCTCGCGGCGCTGCAGATCGAGTCCGCGTATTCGATGCATTCCCCGGCATCCTCCCTGTCATAGTATTCTGACGGCGTCAGGTTCCCTGCGATACTGCCGGGGTAACGGGTCGTGATGTACGCGCTGTCGAGTACCTTCGCTCCGCCCTTCAGTTCCAGGAGTGAAGGTTCGAACGCACCGACCTCTCTCGTCGTCGGAGAAGGCTTATTCATCTCCGATCTCTTCGAGCATCCGGGCGACTGTCCCCGCAAGGAGGGGGAGATATTGTTCAATGACGTTCCAGACACGCAAGGGATTGACGCTGAGATACTGATGCACGAGGATATTCCTAAATCCGGAGATCCCATGCCAGTCGATCTCCGGATGGTTTGCCTTCAGGTCTCCGTCAAGGCGTTGCGTGGACTCGGCGAGAACCTGGAGGTTTCGGAGGACAGCATCCTGTATCATCTCATCAGCAAGAAACGCTTCCTTCCCGCCGCGAGTATATCTCGCAATTCGGTCGGTGCACTCCCTGATGTGGAGCAGGTAGAGCGTGGCGCCCTTCACAGCGGCACCGCCTCTGCCATCACCCGGTCCCTGATATACCAGTGCAGGGTTAGGGGCTCGGCGACATCGACGGGGATCCCGAGCAGTGTCTCCAGCTCCGATTTCAGGGCAACGAGATCGAGGAGACTCCGATCCGGTTCGAGGTCGATCAAGAGATCAAGGTCGCTCTCCGCTTCCGCCTCCCCACGCGCCACGGAGCCGAAGATACGGACGTTTCGTGCGCCGTGGCGTGCAGCGATCTCGCAGATCCGGTCCCGCTCGGTCGTGATCCGCTTTAGTATCTCTGCCCCGTCCTTCATGCCCTCTCATTTGAGAGTATGGAGGGCAACCCCCTTGAAACTTACCATGCAATCGATCGTCTGGTTTGGGTTGGCCGTCGAATGCGTGGACTCGAAGCCTGACAACTTCTCGGACTCCTGTCGTCCCGACAGTCGTCCTCTGCACCTTCGGTGCTCGAACTCTGGCCGTTCCGTCGTTCGCAATCACATTGTGCGGTAATACCGCGATGTCTCTCTCGACGCTTGCCTTGATGCGGATCGCGTATCCTGCCATTACCGCTCCCTGAACTCGCCGAACCCCATGGCCGGCTCTTCGCGCCGCTCCGCTACAACAGCAAGGTCGTGAAGGTCTATCCTTGCGTCACTCGTTCTCCTGCAGGGGGGGAATGACTGCGACCCGGTTCCCATGTCCATCGACGACGTAACGTTCTGAACTCAGCTTCTGTGACCTCCTCACCTCTCTGTGGGGCGCAGGAACCGTCAATCTTCGTTCGCTCCGCCAGGTGTGGGGAGGGTTCTGAGGAAACGACTTACCTGCAATACCGAGGGAAGATGAGGTCTCTCTATACCGCAGAGCCCTCGTGACGCGGATACTATCCGAGCGCTCAGAAGATGTTGCAGCGATACATCGGGATAGTGTTCTTCTTTTTGGTTTTCAAGGTCCTGTGAAACCCGAATCGTTCATAAAATGGTTCGGCATCGGGTTTGGCATCGATGGTGAGAACGCAACATCCTGAGTGTTTCGCCACTTCCGTCGCTATCGACCGTATCGCGGTTAACATGGCTCGCCCAATGTCTCTTCCTTCGTAGTCCTGGTGTGTAGCAAACCGGGCGATCTTGACCGCAGGATAGTAAGAGTGGGCATACCAGTCTTTGTCGTCCTCAGGATCAATATCTTTCTTGATGATGCTGTCGTTTAAGACTGAAAAATATCCTACACACTTCCCATCGTACAGGGCGGGATAGGTAACAGCGACATGAGCATCCTGATTTTTCAGCGCGTCGGCGGTCAGGTAGTCGTTGAGTTCCTGTTGCCTGCAGGAAAAAGGCAGGAGGTCATGATCCGGGGCGAGGTGCTCGAAAGATATGTCCGATAGTGGTATCTTTGGTAATCTGGCGTCCGGGGTTGCCGGGAGGTTCTGGGAGGGCATCTCAATCGCGTTAAAATAGGCCGTAGCGGAGAGGTGTCAACGGATGGATTTTACCAGTTCCTCTCCGTGAGCACGTACCCGACCGTGGTCATCTCCCGCCCTTCCGGGGTGTCGTACCGGTCGGGGTCCGCCATGTACTTCTCAAAGCGGCGGGCGTCGTCGCCTTCCAGGTAGAGACCTAACTCGATCTTTTGGGCCATGTCATCATCATCCCCGCAGGCTTTGGTACGTTACGGTGTTACTTCGCCATCTGTGTAGATATACCTTAGTATCCCGTTCGCCGGTACACAGCCCTGACATCCCTCGCGGTATAGGGGTCGAGCTCCTCATCCGGGAAGGCGGGGAGCGGCCGCCCGGGGAGTTGCCGCGTCTCCCTGCGCGGCGTTCGTCGAGGCTCCCGGGCGCTCTGCCCGATCTCTCTCACCCATATCCACCCGGGGAGTTGCGGCCGGCAGGGGTATGGCATCGTTGCGCCCGGTCCCTCTCCATGGGCACACGCCCTGATCGGGGTTCGATCGCCGGCTTCGTTGTATGCTCCCGGCCGGCGGTCCGTAGGTTCGCGGCACGGGAGGAGGCCGGCTCGTCACCGCATCCTGAACTCTATGGTCGGCCCGCCGCACTCCCGGGGAGTGATCGCGGCCCGGTTCCCGAAGACCGGCCGGTACGCAGCTCCTCCATGGAGCCGCCCGGTGCTCGCACCACCTGGTTATGGCTGCGTTTTTTGCGCGCAACGGAGGATCCGGGCTTCTTCCCTCCCCGTGGACCTGGCGTCCTGCTCTTTCCCCGCCGTGCGAATGATTTTTCCCGATCAGGGGGGATTCCGCGTGATTATATCTGATCAAACGGCATTTCGGGAACGATTATTTTCAGAAACGCTTTAATACCGATTCTCGTCCCCGCGCCCGGGAATTCCGCCGATCCTCGCCGGCCGGCGCCGCCGTTTTTGCCCCCGGAACGGGTCAGTTTTGCATGATTGTCATCCCGGGCTCGCGAACGATATCGATATGCTTTTTACCATATCCGTGGCAGTTACCCTATCAAGTGAGCCCCCTCCGGTCACCAGCGTCTCCGATATCCATGTTCTCTTCCACCGATCACCCGACCCTCTCCCGCCCGGAGAGCACTCCTGCCGAGCCGGCGCACTCCCGGGAGGCGCCGCGATGACCAAGCGGACGCGGACGCCGGCGAGCCACACCGGCACGGCCGAGGTGGACCTCGACGACGAGACGGTCCTCCTCGTCGACGACCCGGCGACCTGGCCGAAGGGGCAGCGGGCCGTCCGGACGCTCGTTGCCATGCCTGCCTACAACGAGGAGGCCTACATCGCAAAGACCGTCGTCGGTGCCGGGCAGCACGCGGATGCGGTGCTCGTCGTCGACGACGGCTCGAAGGACGACACCGTCCCGATCGCGAAAGCCCTCGGGGCGATCGTCGTCCGCCACGAGACCAACAAGGGCTACGGCGGGGCGCTGCAGACAATCTTTACGACCGCCCGGGAC
>JAAZOW010000069.1 GCA_012797575.1 Methanomicrobiales archaeon
AGTTCCACTGGAATGCCCTCTTCATCGGTACGATGCACTTCATGGACGCCTATAACTACGATCTCTCCCGGGTACAGCGGTGCTGCATCCACTACACGACCCCTGATGGTCGCCTGATACCATTCTGTACCTACAACAGCGGTCCGACCTACCGGGAGCAGGTCTGGAGAGCCTTCGCCCAACCCAAAGAAGATGGATAGCAGCCTACCATGCCTCGGGGAGGGGCCCTCCTCCCCGGCACTTCTCTTCTCCTGGATCTGATGGTACCCATAGCACGAGCGTGCGTTGTTTATGGGAATGGTAGTTCGCAGCCATCTTCCATGTCCATAGCGAGAGCAGCGATGGCGAGATCCTGTATGGCAAGCCCCGTAGAGTCAAAGATCGTTATGGCATCAGGGGATGACCGGAACTTCTCTTTGATGATGACCTCGCCGAGGGTGCCTGCAATCCGAGCAGGGTCATAGCGACCGGTGCTCATCGGCACGTTGATCTCACCTGAGTGGGTTGCCTGGCTGAGATCATCGACGAAGACCTCCGCGTTCATCAGAAGCGCAGGATCCAGCTCCTGCTTGCCGGGTGCATCGGCTCCTATCGCGTTGATGTGCGTTCCTCCGTGGATCCACTCCGCCATCACGAGCGGCTTCGTCGACGGTGTGGTCGTGGTCAGCAGGTCGCAGTCGCAGGCCCGCTGAATGGTGGTGCTCGTGGCGTTGAAGTCGGCGTAGCGGGCTGCAAACGCATCCGCGCTCTTCTCAGTTCTGCTCCAGACCCAGACCTCCTCAATCTCGAGTGCCGCAGCCATCGCCTCGATCAGCGCTTCAGCCTGCCGTCCGGCCCCCACGAAGCCGAGGGTTGCGGGCTGTCGGGGGGAGAGGTGCTTCGATGCCACAGCACCTGCTGCCCCGGTGCGCATCGCCGTAAGTTCGGTGGCGTTGATGATCGCCTCTGGAACGCCAGTCTCTACATCGATGATCATGGTGAGCGCCATGACGGTTGGAAGACCCCGGGCGCGGTTGTTCGGGTTGACATTGACGATCTTGGCCCCGGCAAGCCCGAGCGCTGGGAGATATGCAGGCATCGTGCGGAAATCTCCGCTCTCAACGAACTCGACATAGACCTTTGGAGGCATCCGGACTTCTCCTCTCCCGTGCTCTGCAAACACCGTTTCAATTGCATCGTTTACCTCAGGATACGATGGGTATCCGGAGTGGACCGGGTAATACCTCATGAGCTATTCACCTCGCGGCAGTTTGAAGGCGACACACGCAATTCGTGCCTTTGGCAGGATACAGATATGCATGAACCCATTCCATCCCAGCAAGGGAGATTAACCTGTTGGTGTAAAGGGATAGGCGAGAGTATAGGCAACGTCCCGGCGATGGGAGTGGGGAGGAGTGCCCCGGGGGCCTTGAGACAGCGCGCCATCTCCCTGAACCCGAGTCCTGAAGTCAACGCGTGTTTCCAAGGTGTGAGCTACCTTGCCTCTAAAGACGAGGGACCTCAAACCTCACATCTGCATCAAACGTCCCTTAGATTTACTAAAATATTATTTGATTTTTTAAAAAGCCTGGATTTATTTAGAAAATCTTATATAATTTATTGATCGAGACCTCATCAAGCGTATATGTCCAGCAAGCGTAGCCAGCCCATGTGGGTCGAGGTCCGGGATCCCCCTCAATGGGTCAGGGATGCAGCCTATGAGTGGTTTGCAGACCCCCGGTCGTGGTCGCAAGATCAGGTGCTCCACTTAAGCAGTGCGACATACGACTACCGCATCCGGGTGGAGGTGACCGGAGGCACGCTACGCTGGCATTACTTCCGGAGGCAGAAGATCTCGCGCAGCCGAACATCGCGCAAGAGCCTTGCCGTCTGGGTTGTCGTCATCCTCAGCCTCCTGGTTGTTGCGGTCACCTGGGGCGGAGATCTCGTTTCATCGGTAAGGACGCTGGTCGCCGAGCCATCGGGCACACCAGGTGGAGATTCAATCTCGCCTGCTCCCAAAGATCTGGAAGCTGGACCAAAGACCATCGATTATCCATATGTTCTCTGTGGTAGGCCGGGATCGATCCGATTTGACGCCTACAGGGGAGTCAATGATCACCTTTCTACACAATATCCCGCGTCGTTCGACGACGAACGTGATTACTGGCTCCAGTTTGTCGATGAGAGCATCCAGGACCGATACCTGAAACGGTTAGCCGAAAACATCCGGGCCGCCGAGGCCCTGCCCGAAGATCAGGTGCGAGCTGCGATCAGCATGGTGCAAAAGATCCCGTACATCGACTATCCGTTCGATACCCCAGCAAAGTATCCGTACCACGTGCTTTACCACCAGAACGGAGATTGCGATGAGAAATCACTTCTGCTCGCGTATCTCCTCCGGGAACTCGGGTATGGTGTTGCAGTCTTCCACTTTAGAGAGGAACAGCACATGGCTGCAGGCATCAAGGCGCCTGCCCAGTACTGTTACAGGAAGACCGGATACGCCTTCATCGAGACCACCAGACCGGCGATCCCAACCTATGCTGAGGCAGAGTATGGAGGTGCCGGGAGACTGGCGTCAGATCCAGACGTCATCGTCATAGCAGACGGAGACTCTTTTGAAACGATCTGGCGGGAACATGCCGATGCTGCCGAGTGGGGCAGGATACAGGGCATGGGCAGCGAGCTGGACCAGTACGCCTACGGCAGGTACCGGAACCTGGCGCAGTGGTACGGGATGCCATATTAGGATCCGACCGCCCGATTCCGTACAGAAAGCGCGCCTGCCAGCATTCCTCGATGGAAGCACTGCCAGGGATGAGCACGCGCTCTCGCAAGTCCACGCCACGATCCTGATGGTCGCCATCACCATCATCCTAGCCCTCCTCATCCTGATAATGGTACTCGGGATGATCCCCTCCTGGTCATGGGCAAATCCCTCCGACTCCGACCCGC
>JAAZOW010000237.1 GCA_012797575.1 Methanomicrobiales archaeon
GCCAGGTCGTGGCGGCGTTGTTCAGGTAGATGATCGGTGGATTCTTGGCCATACAATGCTTTGAGGGTTGAACCCCTGTGACTAAATAGGGATCGCTCCGGACATTCCGGAAGATTTTTCCTGCAGAAGTGTACACGGATGGCTGATGGCCACAGTCACCGCCGAAGAGGTGCGGGCGGCGGCGGAGGTGCTTGGCATCCGGAGCCGTGCCAGCCTCAACGAGATCCGGAGCCGCTACCACGAGCGGATCAAAGAGTGGCACCCGGATGTCTCACGAAACGATCTGGCGGAGTCCCATGAGATGACGATGCGCCTGAAAGAAGCCTACGACCTCCTGGTCGATTACTGTATGAACCGTCCCGTCTCGTTCAGGCTCGAAGACCTCGGAAGAGACCTGGAGAGGAACCCCGCCGACTACTGGATGGATCGGTTCGGCGACGATCCGATATGGGGCTGAGGGAGGACGGGGAGTCCTCACCATTCAGAGAAACACAGCACGGAGTCCCCGGGTTGTTCTAACTCGCGGAGGTGGTTGGCACCCGGTACATCCCATCGGGCACGTGCATCTCAAACCGCGCCCCCTCCCTATGCTCCCCGGTCTCGGTGATGGTGATCCCGGTGATCTCGAGGATCTCCCGGATCAAGAAGAGGCCAAACCCGGTATTCTTTCCAAAACCTCGCCGAAATATCAGTTCCTTCTCATCGGGAGGGATACCGATGCCGTCATCTTCCCAGACCAGGGTGAGATCCCCGCTCTCTTCCAGCAGGTACCGGACACGGACACGGCTTGCCGACTCCCCGTGCCGCATCGTGTTGTCCATCAGGTTGGCAAAGGCCCTCGTGAGCATTGGATCCGCATAGACGGCAAGATCCCCGGACTCGTCCTCTATCGGCAGCCCGTCAGGCGCCGCTGACCGGACTACACTGGAGATGTGCTGCCACTCAGGGGTCTGGATGCCGAGGCTCGCGTAGTCACGGGTGAACTCGATCTGGCGTCCTATCAGGTCGGCGGCGTCCTCCATCCGGGAGAGGTACCATGATATATCCTGGCTGTCTCTGGCCTCGCGGACAAACGAGAGATTGGCGAGAAAGATCGTCAGCTGGTTCAGAATGTCATGTCGGGTTATGCTGTTCATCAAGCTGAGCTTCTTATTCGCGACGGCCAACCTGTTCGTCTGTCGGGAGAGCTCTGCAACATGACGCTCGATCTTGCGTTCCATCGCCGCGTTCGCGGTGATGTCCCGGATTATCTCGATCGCACCAATACGCCTGCCTTCCTGATCATAGAGAGGAGAGACCCTGATCATGAGGGTGACGTCCCTTCCATCAAGATGGGCAAGATCGACCGTAGCTTCGAAGATCTCTCCATCTATCGTCTGGATATCGTAGGGGTAGTCCGTCGCTCCATCAGGCCGGAGGATGCAGTCGATCAGGATCGACCGGGCCCCCCCATGGAGTGGAACCTCGCTCTGCCCGAGCATCTCTGCCTTCGGGATGCCGGTCATCTTCTCGATTGCACGGTTCCAGGCGATGACACAACCACTTTCATCGACAACCAGGGTTGCATCAGGGAGAAAATCGATGATATCAGCAAGCCTGCGCTCGCTCTCCTGGATCTGGCGCTGCCTCCCGGCAAGATCGTCAAAACTCGCCCGGAGCTCCTCCTCGGTGGCGGCGAGCTCCTCATGCGCCGCCTGCAGTTCCTCATGCTTCCGCAGAAGCTCAAGCTCAGCGAGCTTGTGTTCGGTAATATCGTGCACTAACCCACGCGAATGGACGATCTGTCCGGATTCATCCCGCAGGTGTTCGCAGAGCTCAATGACGTATCGAACCTCCCCGGTATCGGTGCGGATAAGTCGGTGCTCAATGGTGTAGAAATCTTTCCCATCCACGAGGGAGTTGAGGTACGTTGCATCGACTATGGCTCTATCGTCCGGATGTATCGCTGAGGGGAATGCCTCATACGTCATCGCACACTCTCCGGGAGTGCGGTTGAAGATGCGGTACGTCTCATCAGACCACGTGAGCTGCCCCGTCCTGCAGTCGAGCATCCAGCTCCCGAGGTGTGCAAGGCTCTCGGTCTTCTGTAGCATCTCTTTAGTCCTGCATTTTGGTTCAAGCGTGTCAGTCTGATTTCGCTTCTCTCTACTCACGACCCATACGATTGGTTCAGCGTTTGCTTCTCCATGGCATCGTTTCCCTGGCAGATTGACCGGAGCAGACTTCCGGTGTTCTCCACGTTGTCCCGCAAGCTTCACACAACCCCGTTACCAGGGATGCATGTTGCGGTAGGGATAGCCCGAACGAAAGAGCTAGCATTGTTATGCAGTCTCATAATGCAACCTCATGTCGCACGTTGCTTCATAGAGCACTACCTCGACTGAACCCCTGAGGCTTACGGGATGGTTGCGTCCAGGACCGAGATCCGGTTCCGACCCCCGTCACGCCCGGGATGGTTGCAGAACAATCCATAACACTTATAGATCATACGGTGCAACCGGAGGTGATCATCGCTCTGCCTCCGGTCATGAAAGTGCGGCAGGGGATCCGGTCATCCCATGATGTCTCATTCAGCGCAGGAAAGAAAGGAGGAGTATGTAGAGCGATTGCAGGCGATCTTCCGGGAGGGCTCCGGAGAGGCACCTTCTCTCTACTCAGCGGTCAAGGACCTCTTTCATGAATTCGCGGCGGACTACTCCCGGACTATCGAGGCCCTCCGGAGGGAGAACGCGATGCTCCTCGGGGGGTCGGGGGACTATCTGGGCCAACATCCGGATGCCTGTACGGAGGCGCTCGCTCAGATTCAGGTGTATGCCGAAGAGCTGGTGGTGGCAAACGAGGAGCTCCGTCTGACAAATGAGGAGTTGAACGCTGCCCGAAAGATTGCTGAGGAAGAGCGAGAACGCTACTACGATCTCTTCGATACTGCCCCGGAAGGCTACCTGGTGACGGACAGGAGCGGTACAATCCTTGAGGCCAATAATGCCATGGCAAGACTTCTTGCCATCCACAAAGATAGCCTGCGGGGGCGAAACATTCTCCACTTCGCCCCGGAGGAGCAACTGCCGGAGATCCGGGCAAGGATGACTCAGGCCAGAATGGCCCGGGCTGCGCGCATGAAACACAAGCAGAGCTTCGAATCTAAGCTCCGACCAGTCATGGAAGAGCCCGTATGCGTCTCCATGAGTGTCGTGGGGGTCAGGACGGGGGAGGGAGGAGATGTATCGCTCCACTGGATGGTCCAGGACATCAGCGAGCGCAAACGGGTTGAGAAGGATCTCCAGCGTCATACCGAAGAGCTCGCCCGCCTGAATCAGGAGCTTGCATCCGCCCACCGGGAGGCAAACCTCTACCTCGACATCCTGACCCACGA
>JAAZOW010000335.1 GCA_012797575.1 Methanomicrobiales archaeon
ACCTGGACGGCGGATCCTCCCGCAGAACGTGCCCGGGTGCCCCGCCCCTCGACGGTGGCGGTAGTCCCATCGAGCCTGATGATCGGTATCTCAATGAGCGGAGTCTCCTCTTCCCGCAGATGCCTCGTGGCGAGATTTTTGACCTGGTCCCGGGCTTTTGGATGGATGACATCGATGATAGCCCTCCCGATGACCTCACCAGGATCTGAGGCGCCAAGAAGCTTCGCGCCGGCGGCGTTGATATATGCGATGATGCCGTCGCGATGGATCAGGATCGCCTCGGCTGAGGATTCGACGATCGAGCGGTACTTCTCCTCGTTCTCCCGGAGCTGCGCTTCCATATCCTTCTGGGAGGAGATATCCAGGACTCCAGCGAGGGAACCCTGGAAAGTGCCTGTGGCATCGGTTATGGGAGTGGCTGCAACCAGCGTGTGGATGCGGGCACCGCTTTTGTGGAAGAGCTCCAGCTCAAAGGTCTCGCGTATGCCCCGCTTCCGACGTTGCAGGTATTGTTGCATGGTATCAATATCCTCTTCGGTAACAAACGCAAAGGCCGACATCCCGATCATATCCGTGACAGAGTAGCCGAGGATCTCGGCCATCTTCTGGTTGGCGAAGACCGTGGTCCCCCACACATCGACCATCCAGATACCCTCGTTGAGGTTCTCGACGAGGAATCGGTACTTGTTCTCATTCTCTCGCAGGATCTCCTCCATCCACCCCTGTTCAAGTGCTCCACGCTCGATACCGGAATCCTTGAGTCGGCGCGGTGGGTCAGGGCGGAAACAGATGATCCGCATTCCCGGGAGCGGTCCTTCACTCACGACTCGGCACGAGCAGCAGACTCGCTCTTCCCTGTCGTCAGGCAACCGCAGGATGCACGAGAACTCAGTCGCCTCGAGGTGACCGGAGAGGAACGTCAAGATCTCTTTTTTGCATGATTCTTCAGAGATCCTGGGTGCCAGATCGCGACGGACGATGAGGCCCGCATCAGTCCCGCAGGGCGTACCCTGGTTGATGCCAAAAAGGCGCTGAAGGCGTCTGTTGATACAGGCTATCCGATCGTCAGGGTTAATGACGAGTACCGCCTCGTCGAGTGTATCGAGGACGGCGGAGAGAACGGAAATATTATCATATATATGGGCGCATTCGTGCATCGGCCGGGGTCACCTTCCCTGGAGGCTTTTATTCATTGTGATCTATATAGTCATCCCATCCAGCTTACGCGAATTTCCGATATTACAGGGAATCCCGAATATCCTGGAGGGCTTACGTGGGCGGAACTGCCTGAACGTTGGCAGTATGCTTACTCCACGGCATATAAGCTTACTTATTTCCACCTGCAGGGGTTCAAGAGCTTACCTGGAGGCAGTAGTCTGCCCACGCGGCCGAGCCAGGATGAGCGTACCTGGAGCAGCAGGGCGAGAGGTTGCGCGTGCAAAGATCGATCTTTGCGCGGTAGCGGATCACGGGGGTCAGGTTGGGGTAGCTCTCCTCAGGCAACAATACTGCGAAACCGTCGCCTGGGGTATGAAGAGCCATCCCCTCAAGGTAGCATATACAGAGACGACCCCTCTCATTGGGATCTGCAGCCGGGGGTGGCGCGTGGCAACCTCCAGCCCAGTAAGTTTACGTCACCTGCGGCCAGTCTTACCCCCATGAACAGGTACCTGCACCTGCACCAGGGTGGCCATCATATGTTTGAGGGGTTGCCCGCATTCCCGTTCTTTGGGTGGGGTATGATGCTCATCTGGCTGCCCGTCTTCTTCGTCATCGCCTTCCTGGTCTACCGGGACGCGAACCGTCGGGGGATGAACGGACTGCTCTGGTTCATCCTCGTCATACTCCCCATGGTCGGGTTCATCTTCCTCATCCTCTACCTGGTGATCCGGGAGCCGGGAGG
>JAAZOW010000232.1 GCA_012797575.1 Methanomicrobiales archaeon
ACCCATTCCCCTGCATATCGCGTTCTGGTGGGAGGGACTGGGGGGGAGGCCCGGCCTCCCTCCCGGATGGGGGATATTGAGGCGACCTCGACCCCTAAATCCCTCACGTCAAGGTCTATGAAAATTAAGTGACATGAGACAGTAGCGTGGATCATAGTCAAGAAGAGATCGTCGAGTTGATAAACCGGGATTCAGTCATCATCTCGCACCATGCCCGGGTCAGGATGTTTGAGAGAAATATCTCCACCGATGACCTCCTCTCGGCGCTTAGGGTTGGAGAAATCATCGAGGTGTATTCCGATGATGAACCTTGTCCCTCGCTACTCGTGCTTGGCTCTATAGTGATCACGTGTATCATGTAGTACTCGGGATCTGCGGCGATCATCTCCGGGTCATCACTGCCTACATGCCGGATGATGAGCATTGGATCGATTGTGCGAACAAGGAGGAAAAAGAAATGATCCCAGAGAGGTGCACGTTCTGTAAAGGAACCCTGCAGGAAGGAAAGACCGAGTTCATGGCGCGAGTAGGGGATGAGATCATCGTCATCAGGGATGTCCCGGCACTCGTCTGCGACCGGTGCGGAGAGGCATACTACAGCGCGGAAGTTTCTCAAAAGATCGATGCCGTGATGAAAGATGTCCACAGCGGCAGGCTCTGCTGCCGGCCCCTCGCGGCAGGCGAGGTCGAACTCACGGGGTGAGGCCGGCAGACCCGCCGAGGAGGTATGGTAACTCCTAGACCGGCGGCAGAGTATTGCCGCCGGTCGCGGCCTGACAAGCGTTTTTCACCGAGATTTCTGCATATAGTCCTTACGGTCAGGCTTTTTCTCTTCGGCATCCTATTGCACTCCGGGAAGGTTACCAGGATGACCGAAGAAAAAACCGCCCGGGAGCTCGTGTATGATAGCGGATGGAGGCCCGGGGCGAGGAGGTTGAGGGGTGGCGGGCAGGGGAGGAGAGGAGGCTCTCGGCTATAGGGGCCGGGGGGATCGTCGGCTCAAACCTTGCGGACACCTTATCGCAAAACCACGACGTCGTCATCATCGATAACCTCGCCACCGGCCGGCGAGAGAACGTCGAGCACCTCATCGACCACCCCCGGGTGGAGTTCATCGAGGGGAGTATCACCGACCTTGACCTATTACGAGAGGCCTTCCCCGGTGCGGCCGGCATCTTCGGCGGCCATCCGTGCCCCGGTCGGTGAAGAGACCGCTCGACGTCGCGGCGAAGGATTGCGGGGTGCCCGCCGTGGTTGGCGCTTCCTCGGTCTACGGCGGCACCCCCGGCTCTGGGGTTGTCCCCGTCCCCAATCGTCACTGAAGATGCAGTGGGGATTCTGGGCCCGGTGGACGTCGATCCCCTCCGCAGAAGATATACCAGTGACGGCTGGAGAAGAAGGGATAGTGAAGGAGGGCCGTGCACGGGCTGAAAATGAAGGAAGAGAAGCCGCAAACTGAGGTGGCACAGGCGAGTAGCCAACTACCAATGAGAAGGACTCCAGATCCGGGTAGAAAGCCGGGGCAGGAGGTTACTCCGCCTGCAGGATCTCGATGATCCGATCGATGACCGACGTAACGGCCCGTTTGTTGAGACGGCCGGCCCGGTAGAGGATTAGATCGGTACTGGCAGAGAAGAGCCGGTTTGGCCGGATGTTGCTTGGTTTGCGGAGCGTTCCCTCCACAAAATCCGTGTCGGCGATACCGACGGCATAGCGGTCCCGGATTTGCGGGCTTGTGATCTAGCAGAGGATGACATCGTCCCCGCCAAGCGCCGCGACAGCAAGAGCCGGCCGACGTTTCACTGTCGAGAGATCGGAGAATGGAAACGGTACAACGACGACATCTCCCTTTACAAATTGCTCCACGCCTCTTCCTCCTCGGGCCGGAGCCAGTCTTTCCGGAGCGCAGGCTCGCTCACGAGGGCAGTGTCGGGGGCGGCTTTCCGGCACTGGGATTTGAGGAACCGGATGAAATCGAGCACCTCAGTGTATGTTTGAGGCGGGAGGTCATCGAGCTCACTAATGATCTCTTCTTTCACTCGGGTCATGGCGGACTCATCTCGGGTGTACCGATCATCTGCTGGCTCAAACTATATAGTCCTCCCTTTGTCAGGTCAGGCTGATTGGTCCTGACGTCCGGGGCGGTCATCCCGATGACCGCGACCGCGGCCGAGGTGACGAAGATCGCCGAGAACACCTTCCGCGACCTCCAGATCGCGGCCGTGAACCCGCTCGCCCTCTCCTTTGAGGCAATGGGAATCAACGTCTACGCTTGTCTGGGCCGGGGTGGCGTCGCTCGAGGGCGAAGGGATCACCCGGGCGATCCTCTGGCCGGGCGCCGGGGTCGGCGGCCACTGCCTGACGAAGGACACCTACCACCTGGAGCGGGGGGTGCAGGTGCTCGGCGGGGAACTGGACTTTCCTTACACCCTCGCCCGCGGCATCAACGACTTCATGCCCGGGCACATGCTCCGTCTGACGGAGTCGGCGCTGCGAGAAGTGGGGAAGAGTTTGAAAGGTTCAAAGATTGCCCTGCTCGGCTGGGCGTTCATCAACGACTCCGACGATGCAAGGAACACACCGGCGGAGCCGTTCTTTGAGGCGGCACTCGCGGCGGGGGCGGAGGTTGCCGTGCACGATCCCTGGGTCGACCCCGTGACGTCGCCGGATGCGCCGCCGGGGTTGTCGCGGGATATCGAGGGGGTTCTTACTGGTGCGGATGCGGTGGTGGTCTTTGCCGGGCATAAGGAGTACCGGGGGATGGTGCCGGCGCAGGTTGAAGGCGACGATCGAGGAGAACTGCAGGGAGACGGTCCCGACCCTTTCGTGGTCTCCTCGTTGATGAAGTCCACCCATCAAGGTGTAGTGCTCGCGATTCCAGACGACGGCCGCGACAGACTGGTCGTCGGAGCCGGTCTACCCGACACATCCGAAGGGATTGTCCTCGATGACGGTGGTAAACGGCGTTACATCGGCGATCGGGACGGTGAGGTCCCGAACCGCCGTTTTGTTCACGGCAGTCTACACGAAGTCTGCCATGATTGGCTCTCCTTTTGCCAGTATGCTCCCGGGAATATGACAGACAACTATAGGGTCGGCGGGAGAGGGGATTAGCCTGACGTTATCGGAGAGGGTGAGCGGGTTCCGATATGAATTTTTGCCGGATTCCTGGTTCTACGCAGAAAACAGGCAGAAGGCCCCAGATTGAGGTCGGGGATCAGTCACCCCATCGCATGGGTCCCGGGAAACTATGAGTGATCTTTATGTGGGGAAACAGTAATTACTGTTAGACTAACGAAGGTGCCGATCAGGAGGAGTTGCGATGAAATCAGATATTGAGGCTATCAAAGAGGGGGTGACGGAAATAAGGAATATGCTTGACGAGCTGATGCGCCAGCATGAAACTATTGGAATGATGAAGTTGTCTGAGCGTTCCCTGCAAAAATTTCTCGAGGATGAGCCAGACATCTATACCCTTGATGATGCGAAGGTCGTGTACCTGTGAAAGGAAAGGTTGTTCTCATTCCATTCCCCTTTACCGATCTGACATCTTCAAAGCTTCGTCCTGCCCTCGTCCTCTATGAGGGGAGACATGATCTCATTCTCGCGTTTATCTTTCGGGGCTCTCGGGGGCGTAGCGGGAAGACCCCGGTCGCGAGATCGGGGACGGGCGCTCCGCCGCCCTTCCCGTAATACGTTTCGAGACGATAGATTTTTCTTCTCACCTCTCCTAATAGGAGGCATCTGCGTTGCGAGAACCAAGCAACCGGAATGCGCAATCTGCTGTAGGGCAGGAACTGCCCGAACAGGATAATCAACGCCTGTGGAGATCGTGTAAGACCTGTCAGGGCAGGTTCGATGAAAGCCGGGAAGCCGCGCCCTTGAGGGCGGGGTAGTTCACAAAGTCGCTGCCAATGTAAGTATTACATAACATGGACCCGGAGACCGACATCTCTACTCTCCTCGTCCGGAAACGGGACGAGATCCTCTCCCTTGCATACCGAAGGGGAGCAAAGAACGTCCGGGTCTTCGGTTCCGTGGCACGGAACGAGGCCCGGGCGGACAGCGATGTCGATATCCCGATCGACCTTGATCCCGACCGGAGCCTTCTCGACGTGGGAGGGCTTGCGATGGATCTTTCGCTCCTGCTCGGTCGTTCTGTCGATGTCGTGACGGAAGCGGGACTCCGGAAGCGAATCCGCTCCCGGGTCTTACAGGAAGCGCGGGCCCTATGAGAAACGATCGCGAACGGATACTGGATATCATCGAAGCTATTGTCGTGTTGTTCGAGAGGAGACCGGCTCCGGGAGGATAACGATGATCGAACTTGATAGAGAACACATGGTCAGGGAGATCGGCCGGTGCCTCTTCGGCGTCGAGGATCTTTTGCTGGGTTACCTCTACGGCTCGTTCCTTGTGCGGGACGACTATCACGACATCGACATAGGGCTGCTCGTTGCCGGAGAGCGCAAGCCATACGAGCTCTTCAAGTATGCCATGAAGATCGCATCCGATCTGGAGCGATGCATCACGCCGAGGTGCGAAGTGGATCTCCGGATCCTCAACACGGCACCCATAGAGTTCCAGTACGAAGTGGTGAAAACAGGACGGGTTGTCTTTGCCCGGGACGAGAGCCTGCAAACTGCATTCGAGGCCGATGTCCTGGCGAAGTACCTCGATCTCAAGTACCTCTACGACAGGATGGACAGGGCGCTCCTTGCGCCGGTGGGACGATGAGGGTGCTTCGTCCCATGCAGGAGTTGCAGGATGCGTTGAGGGACTGGGAGCGGTATCAACGCATTCCGCGTGAGCAGTTCTTCTCCGACCGGGACACCCGGAACATGGTCTTCTACGCTATGATGCTTGGTATCCAGTCCGCGATCGATATTGCGACTGATCTGATCGCCGCAGAAAGGCTCCGGAGGCCTGCAAGTTACCGGGAGACATTCGAGATCCTCGGGGATGAGGGGATCCTCCCGGAATCGCTCGTTCCCGATCTCTCGGATCTGGCGGGATTTCGGAATGTCCTGGTCCATATCTACTGGGACCTGGATCTCGAACAGGTCTACGCCATCCTGCATCAGGACCTTGGTGTTCTGAAAGCATTCCGTGATGCCGTGCAGGAGCATCTCCGTGAGCGGAGGTCTCTCGACCCATAGGCAACCCGCACCCCCCTCCTCCATCCGGGCAAGGAAACCGGCTGCATGTTCTGCTGCCGACCCCTTGCGGCAGGCGAGGTTGAACTCACCGGGGGAGGGAAGAGGCCGGCAGGTGCGGTGGCTTTTGGACCGGCGGCAATACCGTCCGGCCAGTCGCGGCAGGACAAGCGTTTTTCCACCGGGATGCTCCGATATAGCCCTTACGGTCAGCCTTTTTCTCTTCGACCTCCTATTGTCCTCCTGGAGGGTTACTAAGATGACCGAGGAGAAGACCGCCCGGGAGCTCGGTCTTACGAGACGAACCGGGACGTGAAGTAGATCTGCCGGACGCTCCGACGGATGGAGGCGCAGGACGAAGAATTTGTGAGCCGGATCCGGGCGCTGGAGCGGCTCTCGGGCGGAGAAAGTGGGCGAGGAGCGGCGGCTCTCGACGGTGAGCGCCGGGACCGGCGGGGTCGTGGGTGGGGTGGCTGAGGGGCGATCGTGAGGTTGATGGGCGGGGGTAGGACTACAACAGGCACCAGGAGGGCGTGGGTACCGTTATCCCTCTCCAACCTGACGACCGGGGACGTCCCCGGGATCCAGATTTGAACCCGCGTTTGAACTCTTCCAAGCAGGCGAGATGACCACTTGGATACGTCGGTCAGTATTATCACCACAAAGGGAGATGCTATTCTATCGGTGAGATCATGAGGACGTTCACGGCCGTGCTCTACAGGGAAGAAGATGTGTACATCGCGGAGTGCCCGGAGGTCGGCACCGTCAGCCAGGGTCGGACAGTAGAGGAGGCGGTAGCCAACCTCAAAGAGGCTACGGAGCTGTACTTAGAAGAATTCCCGCTGGAAGGCGGGCGAAGGCCGATCATCACGACGTTTGAGGTGACCGAGGGTGCCCGGGCTTAAGCCGGTATCGGGCGAGACCTTGATAAAGATACTCTCAAAACAGTATGGATTCGTCGTCAGCGGGCAGACCGGGAGCTATGTGCGCATGTCAAAGGCGACACCCGGCGTAAGGTGGGGACAGTCGTCCCGCTGCACGGCGAACTGAAGATCGGCACACTCCGCGGAGTTCTGAAGTTGGCGAAGATCGATCCCGACGATTTTGCCCGGTATCTCTGAAGAGGATGCGGAATGATCCCGGAGAGGTGCACGTTCTGTAAAGGAACCCTGCACGAGGGAACGGCCGAACTCATTGCCCGGGTCGGGGACGAGATCATCGTCATCCGGGATGTCCCGGCACTCGTCTGCGACCGGTGCGGCGAGGCATACTACAGCGCGAAAGTTTCCCGGAAGATCGATGCCGCGATGAAAGATGTCCATAGCGGCAGGCTCTGCTGCCGGCCTCTCGCGGCAGGCGAGGTCGAACTCACGGGGTGAGGCCGGCAGACCCGCCGGGAGGCTCGGTGGCTTTCGGACCTGACACACCATCCTCCAGCCAGTCACGGCTGGATGCGCAACGCTCCGCCCTTTTTTCTGCACACAACTCTTACGGTCAGCCTTTTTCTCTTCGGCGTCCTACTGTCCTCCAGGAAGGTTACCTGGATGACCAACGAAAAGACCACCAGAGAGCTCGGTCTTGCGAGACGAACCGGGACGTGAAGTGGATCTGTAAGGCGCGATGCTCCATCAGGAGCGGAGCGGGAGCACCGTCAGGTGCGACTCGCTCGCGCGGATAAAGGCGCAGGACGAGGAGTTTGAGGTCCGGATCCGGGCGCTGGAGGGGTGGCGGGCGGAGAAGGATAATCTCTTCATACGCTATCGTCACCGGCGGGGCCGGCTCGGGCCTCAAACCTTGCGGAAACGTTGGCACAGCACCACGACGTCATCATCATCGATAACCTCGCCACCGGGTGAGGATCGAGCACCTCCTGGACCACCTCCAAGCCCAGTAGCCTGGAGAGGAAGGCACCGGAATCAGATCGCGTAGGTTATCATAAGTTACGGCAGAAGATGGATCGATGAACCGCTACTGGCCCGGTATCCTCCCTGAACCCCCCGTCCGGATCCTCAACGATATGCGCTGTGTGTTGGCCAATAATCCGAACCGATCCGGCGACGTGCCCCTATATTACATATACCGCGACCTCGCCCTCACTGCAGAGGATCGCGCGCACCTCAACGGGCAGAACGCTCGGTTCGACATCACCGTCATTCCACCAGGGACCGTGGGCGGGGAGTACGCCAAGACCAAAGGGCACTACCACCCGCTCAGCCCCTCGGGCCTCGATTAACCCGAGCTCTATCAGGTGCTCGCCGGGGAAGCGCTCTACCTCCTCCAGCGAAGCGATCTCAGCGATATCGTCGCCGAGAAGGCGGGGGGGTTCGTCCTCATATCGCCCGGCTACGGGCAGTAAACCTGGGTAAGGAGAAGCCCATCTATGTAGAGGCTGTCTCCGGCCGGACCACCGGCACTTACCGATCACCTTAAGTGAGTTGTTGACTTTAAAGTAGTATACTTATGATTCAACAATTCTTTGTAGACCGGGAACGTGAACTGCAGTTCCTCACCGATCGGTATCGTTCCCCGGTTCCGGAATGCCTGATCCTGTATGGAAGGCGGCGCGTGGGCAAGACAACGCTCCTTGCCCTACTCCTGCAGACTGTCCCGGGCTTTTACTTCCTGGCCTCCGAAGAAGGGACAGCAAGGAATGTCCAGGATTTCTCCCACTATGCAGGGGAGTACCTGAACGATCCGGATTTCGAGCGGAGTAGATATCCCGACTGGGAGACCGTCATAAAGGCGCTGGTCAGGCACCGGAATTTCTCCCCTCCTCCGGGGAAGAAAGTGGTGATTGTCATCGATGAGTTCCCCTACCTCATCGCACGCGACCGGGCCACGCCTTCCGTCTTTCAGAAGGTGTGGGATACGGTGCTCTCCCTGGAGCCGGTGATGCTCGTCATATCGGGTTCATCGGTCAGCACGATGGAGACCGAGGTGCTGGGGTACACAAGCCCGCTCTACGGCAGAAGGACGGGGCAGTGGCAACTCGAGCCTCTCTCCTATCCCTACCTTCGCCGGTTCCTCCCCTACGACGAGGAGGATCTCGTCATGACATGGTGCGTGATCGGTGGAGTTCCTGCCTATCTCCGCCTGTTTCGTCCCGACCGAACCTTCTGGGAGAACGTGGAGGAGCAGATTCTCCGCAAAGGTGCATACCTGTACTCTGAAGCCGAGATCCTGATGCAGTATGAGTTCCGCGAAGCAGGGAACTACATGGCAATTCTGCGCGCTCTCGCTGCGGGGTACACAACTCTGGGATCCGTCTGCCAGGAGACCGGGCTTGATAAGGGGCTGGTCTCCAAGTACCTTGCCGTCCTTTCACGCATGCACCTGATCAAGGACGAGGTGCCGGTGACCGCCCATGCCGGCTACCGGAGAAGGCATTATCGGCTGGCCGATCCCTACCTCACGTTCTGGTTCCGTTTCGTGTATCCCCGGAGGGCAGAGACCGAGACGGGGCAGAGCGGGGAGGTGCTCGCCTCCATCCGGGAAGAGATCGCGCCGTATTGCGGAGAGATGTTCGAACAACTCTCTCTCGACCTCATTCGCAGGGGGATTCTGTTTGGCTCCTCGTATTCGCGGTTGGGACGGTGGTGGCAGAAGGAGACGGAGATCGATCTCGTAGGCCTGAATGAGGTCTCCGGGGATGCCCTCTTCTGTGAATGCAAGTGGTCCGCTCTCAACCGCCGCCAGGCTCGCGGCATCCTTGCGGCGCTCCGGGAGAAGGCCTGCAAGGTGCGATGGCGAAACGAGAGCAGGAACGAACATTTTGCCCTGGTAGCAAAGAGCATAGAGGGCAAAGAAGATCTGAGAGAGGACGGGTACCTGGTCTTTGATCTGGAGGATATCGCCCGGCTTTCGCGGGAGTACCTGACTGGAACGGGCGGGTGAGAGAGGGGATCTCTCGCGCCGCAAGCCTCGCTTGAAGCGTTTCCACCCGGAGTTTGAGAACTTGGGCAGGAGTTCGAGCACCGCAGGGCGCGAGACGCGAACGAAAGCGAGCGGGAGAACCGCAAGGTGCGAGCGAAGGGGGGTTCGGTGGTGAGCGCCGGGGCCGGCGGGGTGGTGGCTGAGGGGTGATCGTGAGGGTGCTCAGGCATGCGGGTGAGGACGGCAGATGTCCTCGCAGACCCGTATCAAACCCGGATGCCCGGGCTCAATTCAGAAAGCCCTAAACCGCCCCCCAACGTAAACTCTTCATGCGCTCCATCATCACCGGCAGGGCCGGCTCGGGCCTCGAACCTTGCAGACACGCTATCACGCGATCACGACGTCGTCATCATCGATAACCTCGCGACCGGATGAGGATCGAGCACCTCCTCGGTCATCCCCGGGTGACGTTCATCGAGGGGAGCATCACGGACCTTGATCTACTACGAGAGATCTTCCCCGGTGCGGCCGGCATCTTCGGCGGCCATCCGTGCCCCGGTTGGTGAAGGACCTCCTCGCCTCGAACGAGGCGAACGTGACCGGCATGGTGAGTGTGCTCGTTGCGGCGAAGGACTGCGGGGTACCCACCGTGGTTGTCGCCTTGTCCTCCTCGGTCTACGGCGGTATTCCCGGCTCCGGGATCATGGCCGGTCCCGCTCAACGCTGATCGTGTAGTGGTGGTCCCAGGTCCGGCGGGCGGTGATCTCCTGGATACGAGGCCGACGATCCCGGCCTTTGCGAGAGCTTTAAGGTTCTCATGACCGGTGATCTGCCCGATCGGAAGGCAGTTCTGCGGTGCCTCAGAACTCACCACCACGTTTATCTGTTCTTCCCTCTACATCCTATTCATCAGGTGAACCGGTTATGTCCGATGTTACCATCAGGGTTCCCCGGGATATCGTCCAGGCGCTGCGGCTCCCCCCCGATGCTGTTCAGACCGAGTTGCAGCGAGAGCTTGCCGTGGCGCTCTACCAGCGGGGCATCCTCTCCTCCGGGAAGGCAGCTGCTCTTGCCAGGATGAACCGATGGGAGTGGGAGGAACTGCTCGGGGCACGGAAGATTCCTCGGCATTACTCCGATGAGGATCTCGACCTGGACATCGCCTATGCCGCTCGCGGTCAGTAATTCTTCGCCACTGATTCATCTCTCCATGGTTGGGCGTATCAGCCTGCTCCGCCGCTTTTCATCGATCTGCATACCTCCTGCGGTCTGGCGGGAGGTCGTAGAACAGGGCGGCAGCCGCCCGGGGGCAACCGAGATCCGGGACGCCCGCGAGTCGGGGTGGCTGCGCGTGGTCGAGCCCTCCAACATGGCTCTGGTGCGCCTGCTCGAGCAGGAGCTCCACGCGGGCGAAGCGGAAAGCATCGCCCTTGCTCTTGAGATCCGGCCCGATGTACTCCTTCTTGATGAAACTGAGGCCCGCCGCGTAGCAGGGCTCTACGGCCTTCCGGTCACCGGTATCATTGGACTGCTGATCCAGGCGAAGCATGAAGGATTGATCTCTTCACTTGAGGAGGAGATGGACCGGCTGCGGGAGCAGGGGAACTTCTGGATCCAGGATGCACTCTACCGGCGCGTTCTTGAAGCGGATGAATAAGCAGAAATTTTCAGTCAGAAAGAGCAACCTGTTTCGTCGCATACGGCTGGAGCGGTGACGATCCGCGCCTGCATTCCTCACATCGTCGGCGTGAACCTGTTCTCCTGCATTGTGGCGCATTCGTCGAGGAGTGTGTTGTAGAGCCACCGGCAGGTGCGAGAGCGGCATGCAAGCGTGGGTTTCTACGGTTGCATCCGGATATACCCGATACTTGTAGGAGATAAGCATAGATAACAGAAGAATTAATCAGGGTGAACTACCCCGCGCTCGCGGACGGGGTTTCCTGAGTGAACTACCCCGCTCCTCTCGGGCGGGGCTTCCCGGATATCATCGATAATACTTGCATCACAGTGATGTGATGTAGCGGTATTATCTCCACAGGCTCGAGAGGGCTGTTCCATCCCCACGCGGTGAATATTCACCGCAGCATTGTAATCTCGATCGGCAACGAACCCACAGTATGGGCATTCGTGGACTCTCACAGAAAGCGTTTTTTTCACAATGCTCCCACAGTTCGAGCACATCTGTGTTGTGTC
>JAAZOW010000079.1 GCA_012797575.1 Methanomicrobiales archaeon
GAGAGGCATATGTCAACATGGGAGCATTGACTATAAATATATTGTTGTTTGTTGGTGCTGCCAGGTGAGGCTGTGCCGGCACTCCCGGAGCGAAGGTCTGCTCGAGCGGTGCAGGACCACGGGAAGCCGGCAGGATATCCTGTGATGTATCAGAAGATCGGGCTACAGGCCCCGACCGTGATCGTCGCGCCCCTCCTGTGCGCCGATCCCGGAGGTGCGGTATCCGGTCGGGTGGCCTGCGGCCTCCTCCCGGCCGCTCCCGGTTTCTGGACTACGCAGTGCAAGCGGGCCATCTCCGCTGATCGGCACCGGTCTGCTCTTCTTCTGGTAGGAGTACTGTTCGGCGAGCTTGCGGAGATCCCGCACCTTGGCGTTCGCCGCCTCGATGATCGAGAGGACCTCGAGGTACCGGCTATCCACGATATTACCTCTCCCGCGAAGACTGGCGAGCTGTTCACGGTAGTGCCTGTTGATGGCGCGCTGGAGCTCAACGTCCCGGGCACGAAGCTCTGCGACGGTCTTATCCTCTATCCCCGGGAAGAGGTGTCCGAGTCCGACGATATTCTCATCAAGGATCCGGTAGACAGCCTTCGTCTTCTGCACCAGATCGGCCGGGATGCCGTTCCCGTTCTGCGCTGCTCTGTGGAAGAACTCTCCGAAATCCACGCCGAGGTAACCGAGTCGTTCGAGCTCGTTTGACATCCGGACGAGGAAGACCATCTCGGTCGCTTCCTCGTCCGAGAGCTGTCTGGCAGAGATCGTCCTGAGGGCTCGCTCGATCCTCTCATCGAGGTGACTGTTGAGGTTTTTGAGCCTCTCGGCCATCTGGTAATCCGCCTCCCTGGACGTGGAGAGGTAGGCTGTCACTGCCCGAAAGAGGTTGAGCGTGACCTCGTGGGCATGCCCGAGCTCTTTCTGGATCAGCTCAAACCCAAGATGCGTATCATCGGGGACGCCGTCCTCGAGATAACGCGTCCGCATCAAGATCTCAGGCTCATCTCCGGGCACCAGCCGCTCGACAATCTTTCCAAACTGCCCGATGAAGAGGAGGAAGACCGCCGCCATGATCAGGTTGAAGGTGAGGTGGGCATTTGCCACCATCTGCGCTTCGGCTCCGCCGATCGCCATGACGATCCCGGTGAACGGTCCGATGAAGGGCAGGATCAGGAGCACCCCACCGAGGTTGAAGACGAAGTGAGCCACAGCGGCCCTCCGGGAATGGAGGTTCATCCGCATCGAGGCGATGAGGGTCGGCGTGGTCGAACCTATGTTTGCGCCGAGCAGGAACGGGATCGCCTGTGGGAGGGTGAGCAGCTCCTGCTGGGCGAGGATCACAGCGAGACCGGTTGTCACAGCGCTTGATTGCACCACGGTCGTCACGAGGAAGCCTATCAGGACGGCGAGCGGGAGCGCTGAGTACCTGGTGATGAGCCCAATGAGCGCGGGATCGCTCTGGAACGGTACAAGCGCTGTGGATATGAGGTTTAAGCTGAAGAGCACCAGACCAAAGTAGAAGAGGGGCTTTCCCAGGAATCTGTAACGCCGTCCAAATATACCGATGAGGAAGCCGGCCGGGATCAGGATCTGTCCAAACCCCGTCATCTTGAAGGCGACGAGCTGGGCGGTGACGGTCCTCCCGACGTTTGAGCCTATGATGATCCCGAGACTCTGTATGAACGAGAGCGTCCCGGTGTTGATGAGATTGGCGGTGATGATCGTCGTTGCCGCGCTCGACTGGATGAGGGCGGTTATGGCGGCGCCGAGGAGCGCGCCGAGGAGCGGCCGCTCTGTCACCTTGCTGAGGATGGTAGCAAAAGTGCCTCTCGCGACCGCGAGGATTTCGCGGGAGAAGTTCTCGATCCCATAGAAGAAGAGGATCAAGCTTGAGAAGACAGCGAATAGTATTTCCCACGTGATCATCTTTGTTCATAGATATTTGGTTTCTGTTTTGAAAATACCTCTCTTCGCCGGTTTCGGTGAGATCTCTCTGCGATCAGGCGGTGTGTTCTTCGCTGGAGCGGCCCGGCAGGGTTTGCAGAACCACAGGTATCTCTGATACCTCGGGGAGCGCCTCTTCTTCACCACAGCGCGCCATGAACCTTCGGTTCAGAGTATTGGTGATGGCCACAGTGTGCCGGGCGTGTCCTCAAGGGATTGTCTCGGCGTGTCATGGATCCCCTGGATGGGTGTTCCAGGCACCCCCACCCATGGCCACCATCGCAAGAGTTATGATTAGGTAGATCCTAACTAACAGGTATAGCTATGGCGGCAAGAGTTGATCGTCTGTTTGAGGTGTTTGATCGCTTGTTTGCTATCAAAGAAGAATGCTCCTCTGAAATATTCTGTGAGTGCGGGCTTGACGATATAACGTCAAGACAGATCGACTATCTAAAAGTCATCGACGAGCACCGCGATGTGACGTTCAGTAGACTTGCCGAGATCACGAAGAACTCAAAACCCACTATCACGGAGATGGTCGATAGGTTCGTCCAGA
The DNA here is from genome assembly GCA_012797575.1 of Methanomicrobiales archaeon. Taxonomy (GTDB): domain Archaea; phylum Halobacteriota; class Methanomicrobia; order Methanomicrobiales; family Methanoculleaceae; genus Methanoculleus. Next base: position 2,495 of record JAAZOW010000079.1, read on the forward strand.
TAGAGTGTGCCTACCGACAGAGATCTCCAGACGACGGAAGGGTCGTGCACATCCGCCTGACCGAGAAGGGACAGATGATAGCAAACGTCGAGCAGAACGCGCTGTACCGGATGATCGATCGAATGGTGCAGATGCTTGATGAGGACGAAGTGGATCTCCTTGTGGAGATCTTGAGAAAGGTCGGATAATTTTTTTGGCCGACAATAACGTTAGGTAAACTCGAACTAATCAATCTGGAGTCATCATGTACTCACCACAACCAGACACCAGCAGGGAAGATATAATCGTCATACCGCTCTTCGAGACTGTGGTCTACCCGGAGACCCGGGCGAAGCTTCCGGTCGAGGCGGCCATCGGGGAGGCGCTGATCGCTGCCGTGAAGAGCAAAGGATCGGTCTCCGCGGTCGGGCTGACCGTGAGGAGCGATGCAGAGCTTTCAGAAAATCCGGTTGATGCCCTCTATA
>JAAZOW010000221.1 GCA_012797575.1 Methanomicrobiales archaeon
ACCTCGCAAAACCAGGCTACTACTGCTCGTTGTCAACCGTACATTCGAGAGATCCTCGGGGGGTGTTCCTCTGGCTTCTCCGGTGCCCCTCTGCCCGGGGAGAGAAACGTCGGCGCATATAGAATACAGAGACAGGGGAGGGGGCTTTTGCCCCCTCCCCGTCTGCCCCACCCCCGTTGAGATACCTCCCACGGTCCAATGTATGGGGACGCGCCCCGGATACGGCCTTTCCCCAGGTATCTTTACTTCATGGAAAGGTACTCTAATCGTGGTGCTGCGCTGGAGCGGGGAGCAGAGTACCTGCCAACAGGTGAGGGGGAGGCCTCGCAAAACCAGGCCACTCCCCTCATTCCGTGTGATTGTTGGCACTGCACCTCATGCGTCAAAATCTTGGAAGATACGGTGCACCAGTTTTTACCTGAGCTACGAAGATCCCTGGATTGCCCTATCAAGCGGGGTTTTGCGAGGTATACCGCCTGCGGGGATGGGAGGCACCCCACACCGCCCAGGCTCATCGGTGTAGATTCTCCATGAATCTCAGCATACACGCCCATCCCCTGGTGCCGTATCCAGGGTATACATCGACCCCTTCTCTGCGATCAGGGTCTTTCGGTGCCGCCGCTCCCAGAGGAGTGTGAACCCATACTGTGCCCAGAAAGCGATGCCGAGGGCCAGCATGAGCGCAAAGATCTGATCGAGCCGACCTTCCAGGACGCAATACGCCATGACGCCGGCAAAGAGGATGATGGCTACCGGCAAGCTCAGATCCCGCGTGATGCGCAGCCTCCGGCTCATGGTAGCCCTGATGAACTCACCGGCATCAATCCGCGCATACTGCTTCCGGTGGCTGAGCAGAAAGCCGAGGGCCAGCCCCACCCCGAGACCAACCCCCAGGAAGATAGCCGAATACCATGGGGCGTCTTTGACCGGGAGAGAGGCTACTGCTGCCGCCACCGATGCGATCAGAGCTGCGGCTAATAACTGGTTGTGGTAGCGGTTCCACCATCCTAGCTCAGGGGTGACCCCGTCCTGCCCTCCCGGGGCCGCGGCCGTCCTGGGTTGCACCGTCAGAGCCGGCCGCATCAGATCCCTCATAGGGCACCAACCGAGGTAGACCTGGAATGCCTTTCGAAGAGACATCACACCGTCTCCTGGAGTCGTTGTGCGTCTGTTGCCGATTCCATCAAGAGGACCTCATCATGGCATCTCACCCCGAATCCGTCCCGGGCGAGTATACAGAACAGACCCATCGCTCCACGAGCCACCATCAATCCACCCCCTCCGATGTGCGCCGTTGCTCCCAGATATAGCCGATGAGATAGACACTACCGACAAGCGCGAACACCAGAAGGAGAAGCGCGATGGGATTGATGGAGTATCCCAGCACCCGATAGCGCAGAAGGACGATCCCGACAGCCAGAAGGTAGAAGACAACCGATCGCACGAAGGTGACGTGGCGCTCGCCGCCATCGGTGAAGACTATCCGTGTTAGGAACAGGCCGATGATGAGAAGGACAGGGAACCAATAGATCTGGCTGATGGCGTGCGTGAGGGATGCGTAGAGATAGATCAGGAAGATTATGGCGAGGAGAGCGGCATCGACCACCTTCTCAGTGACGGCCCCCCTTCGCTTCGTACCCTCCTTGCCCTCTTCCCTCAATCCGATGGCATGGCGGAGGATGTTCACCGGATTGGGGTCGATCAGATTCTCCTTTCGTCTGTACCATACCATGATAAGAAAGTGCGCCACGGTGGGAACCACCGCCAGGGAGAATGTATAGGAGATTGGTATCGGGATGTAGTCATTCAGGGTGAGATAACCAATGACAAGGAATGATACCCAGTAAACTGCTCCAATTGAGCGCCAGATCTCTTCTTTAACGATGGTGTCTATCTCCATACCCGCCATGCCGCGCCATCGGCCACCATGCGGGATATCCCCGGGCGAGATGGACCTCGACTGCATCGGCCGGCGCACCTGCTCCTCCATAGGGCACCAACCGAGGTAGGTCTGGAGTGTCTTTCGAAGAGACATCACACCATCTCTCGGAGCTTTGCGAAGAGCTCATCAGCCAGCCGTGTCGGGTCATCGGTCTCTGCAAGTGTTATGCCCAGTTCGTCAGCGTAACCCCAGAGGAGCTCGATGCACTGAGTATACCGGGGGCAGGAGCCACAGTCTCCTTCGTGCTCGTACCAGACCTGCACACCGTGA
>JAAZOW010000308.1 GCA_012797575.1 Methanomicrobiales archaeon
GGCGATAGCGGAAGCGGTCAGGGGGCTGTCTCCGGTGATCATGATGACGTCGATCCCGGCGCTCCTGCAGAGCCGGATCGCCTCAGCCGCTTCCGGGCGCGGGGGGTCGAGTATCCCGGCAAACCCGAGGAAGATCAGATCCTCTTCCACCGCCTCCGCTGTCCGGGGTAGATCGGCCGGGAGCGGGCGGTATGCCGCCCCGAGCACCCGGAGTCCGTCAGACGCGTATCCAGCGATATCTTCGTGGATCACCGTACGGAGGTCTTCAGTGAGTGTAACAACCGATCCATCCATGAAAACCCTCGATGACCGATCGAGGAGCACCTCAGGCGCCCCTTTCACGTAAGCGACATCTTCCCCCCCTTCGCGGTATACGATCGTCATCCGTTTCCGGGTGGAGTCAAACGAGAACTCCTCAACTGCCACAGGCGCATCGTCCCGCGATAATCCGGCCTTCGCCGCCGCGACGACGAGCGCCCCCTCGGTTGGGGTGCCAAAGATACGCCATCCCCCCGCCTCATCGTGGGCGAGGGCCGCGTGGTTGCAGAGGAGGGAGGCACGGAGGAACCGCCGGAGCCCTGAATGGTCCCCGGGGTCTATCACCTGACCGTTGACGAGAAACTCGCCCTCGGGGGTGTAGCCCGTCCCGGTCACTGCCAGATCAAGAGAGGGCGTCTTCACCCGGACGACCACCATCTCGTTCCTCGTGAGCGTCCCGGTCTTATCGGTGCAGATCACCGAGACCGCGCCGAGGGTCTCTGATGCCGGGAGCCGTCTGATGAGACAGTTCTTCTGCATCATGGTCCTGATCCCGAGGGCGAGCGTCAGCGTCACGACCGCCGGGAGCCCCTCCGGGATCACCGCCACCGCAAGCGAGACCCCGACGAGGAACATCTCCAGGAGTTCGCGTCCCTGCAGGAACCCGACGATGACCGCAAGCGCCGCGATACCGAGGGCGATAAACCCGATATCGCGGCCGAAGATGTTCATCTGCCGGGAGAGCGGCGTCTCCTCGGCCGTGATCATCTGGGAGAGCCCTGCTATCTTCCCAAACTCCGTCTCCATACCGGTTGCGACGACCACCCCCCGCCCCCGGCCGTTGACGACCGTCGTACCGGCAAACACCATGTTGTTCCGGCCGGCAAGGGCGGTTGCGGACGGAAGCGATCCCCGTGCCTTATCGACCGGCACCGATTCCCCGGTCAGTGCCGCCTCATCGACCTGGAGCGACGTCTCGTTGATGATCGAGAGATCGGCTGGCGCCCGATCTCCCATCTCAAGGACGACGACGTCTCCCGGCACGATCGCCGATGCATCGATCTCCTGCTGCTCCCCGTCCCGGATGACCACGGCCCGCTGGACGAGCATCTTCTTGAGCGCCTCGATGGCCTCCCCGGCCTGCCATTCCTGGCTATACCCGAGGAGAGCGTTTAGGATGACGATGATGAGGATCGCGGCGGCGTCCTGGGGTTCACCGACGAAGAACGAGACCACCGCTGCGATGACCAGGATGGCGATGAGGACGCCCTTAAATTGCCGTAGAAAGACCTGGAGCTTCGTCTCCCGCCCCTCTTCCTGGAGGATGTTCTCGCCATAGCGCTCCAACCGCTCCTCTGCTTCTTTTGCGGAGAGGCCAGCAGGGCGGGTGCCGAGCTCCTGCAGGACCTCTTCTGGCGCGAGAGTCCACCAATCGGGCCGTGAGGACATGTATTCAGAGTCTGGATCGCAACGATAAATATCCAGAGCATCCCCTCTCCCTCGGTAGCATTATATCGGATGATCCTGATCAGGGGTCGGTGGCGATAGGTATGAGCAGAATTGCTGTTCTGATCACGGACGAGTTTGAGGATATCGAGTACACAGAGCCTGCGGAAGCTTTCCGGAGAGCGGGCCATGACCTCGTCCATGTTGGTCTTTTTGCGGGTGAGACGGTCCACGGAAAGAAAGAGAAGACGCCGGTCACCATCGATCAGGCCGCCTCTGACGTATCGATCGATGAGTTTGACGCGCTCTTCATACCTGGCGGCTACTCGCCCGACAAGCTCAGGGCCCACGATGCACCCGTGGTGTTTGTGCGGGAGTTCGCCGAGAGCGGTAAACCGATGTTCACCATATGCCACGCGCCTCAGCTCCTGATCACGGCCCAGGTCCTTGAGGGGCGGACGATCACCGGCTGGAAGTCGATCGCCCAGGATATCAGGAACGCCGGTGCGGAGTACATCGATCAGGAGGTGGTGGTTGACGGCAACCTGGTATCAAGCAGGAACCCCGCCGACATACCGGCGTTCATCGAGGCATCGCTGAAGAAGCTCAAAGAGA
>JAAZOW010000241.1 GCA_012797575.1 Methanomicrobiales archaeon
TCCAGGTCAGCAAAGAAACCCTCCAGGTCAGCAAAGAAACCCTCCAGGTCAGCAAAGAAACCCTCCAGGTCAGCAAAGAAACCCTCCAGCTCGGCAAAGAAACCCTCCAGCTCGGCAAAGAAACCCTCCAGATCGGCAAAGAGACAAAAGAAGAGATTGTCGGGCTCCGGAGTGATACCAAAAAGCACCTTGACGACGAATTTGCAGAGATCAGGAAGGAGCTCGTCTCCATCAAGGATGCGCTTGCCCGGGCAGGCATCCAGGTCTGAGGTACTCCCCAATCCCGCGTCAACTGTCCTGGGCCGCGCGCGCGGTCGTGCCGGTGAGGCTGCGCCCGATTTCCTGGTCCTCGCTCATCGAGAAAAGGCATCAGGATGGCGAGGGTCACTGCATCGCACCCGGCGATCTTTGCAAAATCCGCGATGCGGGAGAATTTTCCCCGCACCGGCGACCGTTCTCAGCAACTCTTCAAGCCCGGGCTCCTCGCCCCTGAGCGGGGGCTTCCCCGGTTGAGCATCGTGATCTTGTACCCCAACGAGGGGGAGTTTCGCTGGGAGCCGTAGACATGCCCGATGCCCCTATTGTCTGCGTCTCTAATCCGTCTTCAGGGTTCAAACTCCCTGATGATCGCGACGATCCGCGCGGCCGCGTGCCCGTCGCCGAACCGGGCTGAATGCCCCCGGCGCGCGCCGCCGGCCCTCTCCGCCTCGGCAACGATCCGGTCGGCATCCGTGCCGACGAGGACGTTCCAGCCGTCCTCGATTGTCTCGACCCACTCGGTGTTCTCCCGCAGGGTCACGCAGGGCACCTCAAGGATGTAAGCCTCCTTCTGGACGCCGCCGGAGTCGGTCAGAACCGCCCGCGCGCCGGAAAGAAGGGCGAGCATATCGAAGTAGGGGAGCGGTTCGACCACCCGGACGTTCGCCGCCGGCTTGATCCCGTACTCGACGAACTTCTTCCGGGTGCGGGGGTGAGCCGGGAAGATCACCGGCACATCGAGGCGGGAGAACGCCTCCATGATCGCCCTGAGCGCCGCGGGATCGTCGGTGTTGCTCGCACGGTGGACCGTGGCGAGGTAATACTCCTTTGGCGAGAGCCCGAGATCGGTAAGAGCCGTGGACCGCTGCTTTGCGAGGGAGAGGTTCTCGCGGAGCACGTCGACCATCACATCCCTGGTGAGGTGGATGCCCTTCGTGACCCCTTCGGCCGAAAGATTCGTAACAGCGCTCGCCGTCGGGCAGAAGAGGATGTCAGAACAGTGATCCGTGAGCACCCGGTTCACCTCCTCGGGCATCCGGAAATCGTTGCTCCGGAGCCCGGCCTCGACGTGCGCCACCGGCACGTGCATCTTCGCCGACGCAAGCGCCCCCCGCGAGGGTCGAGTTCGTGTCCCCGTAGACGAGGACGAGGTCCGGCTCTTCCTTCCCGATCACCTCCTCGACCGCGGCGAGCATCCGGCCGGTCTGGGCGCCGTGGCTCCCCGACCCGATATCGAGGTGGTAGTCGGGCGCCGGTATACCGAGGTCGCAGAAGAAGACCTCAGACAACCCGTAATCATAGTGCTGTCCGATGTGGACGAGGACCTCTTCGTGCACCCTCCGGAGTTCCTGCGAGACGGGAGCGCACTTGACGAACTGCGGCCGGGCCCCGACGACCGAGATGACCTTCACGCCACAAGCCCCCGGGAGATCGCTTCACAAATCCTGACGTTTGAGAGTCCCTCCTCCGGCGGCACCAAAAACCTCTTCCCGTCACGAACAGCCCGCACAAACATCGCAAGCTCGATCTTCAACGGCTCGACCTTGTTCACTAAAAGCTTCTCGATGATGTTCTCCTGCCCGTAGGCCTCCGGCTTACGGTAGACGTAGACCTCCTGGGTCATGAAGTCGCCCTCGATCGTCCGGTCGTCCTCCTCGATGTAGATCGACCGGATCTTCTTTGAAGACTTCCGGGAGGCCGAGATGTAGACCGGCGTCCGGCCGAAGGATGCGAGGGCCGCGGCGACATCCCCGGTCCCGCCCGCGTGGACGGTATACTCCCGGCCGGGGAAGAGGACGTTGAAGGCGACGTCGATATCATGAGATCCTCGACGACCGAACTCCTGCTCACCCGCACTGAAGCCGGGTTGTGCCGGTGGAAGGTGTCAACGGCGGCGTAACTTTGTGCACTTTCGGCGGTCGAAAAGTGTACACCTGCGAACCCTCAAGGACACACTTGAGGAGTCTAGCACTTGTTCACTATGGAGGAATTTCTTATGATGCGTGACTTACATCACCAGGGGCTGAATATCAGCCAGATCGCCCGGGAGACCGGATATCATCGAAACACGGTGCGAAAGTATCTTACCAGCCAAACCATGCCGGCACCCGTTCCCCGCCGGCCACGACCGAGCAAACTCGATGCCTATAAAGGCTACATCCAGGACCGTATTGCTGACTACCCCTTGACCGCCACCCGGATCTTCCGTGAAATTCAAGAAATGGGATTTGATGGAAGCTATACCATTGTCAAGGATTACATCCGCACAATCCGGCCTCAAGTACCCCTGCAAGCGGTTCTCCGGTTCGAGACCAAACCCGGCGTCCAGGCGCAGGTTGATTGGAGTGAGTGCAACCATCTGAATATCGACGGACGGCAGAAGAGACTGTACTGCTTCAACATGATCCTCGGCTATTCCCGAATGCGGTATGCAGTCTTTACGCTCTCCACTGATACGTACACCCTCATCCAGTGCCACCTCAATGCCTTCGAATACTTCGGCGGATACACCGAAGAGATCCTGTATGACAACATCAAGACGGTGATCCTCAAACGAGCTCTCCGTGCCAGCGACCACCAGTGGAACCCGAAGTTCGAGGACTTCTTCTCACAGTATGGGTTCATTCCCAGGCTCTGCAAACCCTACTGTCCCCAGACCAAAGGAAAGATCGAAAACACCGTTGGCTACATTAAACGCGACTTCCTCCTTGGCGGAACCTTCTCCTCCCTTGACGATATGAACCGCCAGCTCCTGCAGTGGTGCAACCGGGTCAACGCCACGCCCCATGGGACAACAAATGAGATCCCCTTCGATCACCTGCACCAGGAGAACCTCAAGCCCCTGAGAGGTGTTTCTTCTCGCATACGCTCCCAGGGTGATATGGATAGGTTTATGCGCCCAGGTGTACACTTTTATCCCGCCAGAATCTGTACACTTTTACACCGCCATCGCCAAAACACCTAATTCATAACCTGTCCGGCGATAAGAGCTCGTTCGCTCATAGGTTTCAAGTATGGTTTTGACTGTTGTCATGGAATACATCTCTCCGTAACCTCCTCGCCGCAATCTGCGTGAGGAGAATTGGGTCAAGGTGGGCAAAAACGAATGAGCCTTTGCTTATATACTGTGGGCAAAAACGAATGAGCGGATACATCCAGGTCGAGATCCTCATCGGAGTAATGCCGAGGAATCTTCCGTGCCCCGAGCAGTTCCTCCCACTCCCATCGGTTCATCCCTGCAAGAGCAGCTGCTTTCCCGGAAGAGAGGATGCCCCGCTGGTAGAGTGCCAGTTGCCGCGTTCTCGCTGCAGTTCGACGGCAACGACATCGGGAGGGAGCAAAAGCGCCTGGACGATATCCCGGGGAACCCTGATAGTAACATCGGACATAACCGGTTTCACCTGGTAAATAAGAGGTAGGGGGGAGAACCAATAAACGTGGCGGTGAGTTCTGAGGCACCGCAGAACCGCCTTCCGATCGGGAAGATCGCCTACCATGAGAACCTTAGAGCTCTCGCAAAGGCCGGGATCGCCGGCCTCGTATCCAGGAGATCACTGCCCTGCGGACCCAGAA
>JAAZOW010000001.1 GCA_012797575.1 Methanomicrobiales archaeon
ATCAGAACAATGGTCGGTGAGGACCCGGTTCACCTCCTCGGGCATCCGGCGGTCGAAACTCCGGAGCCCCGCCTCGACGTGGGCCACCGGAACGTGCACCTTCGCCGCCGCGAGCGCCCCCGCGAGGGTCGAGTTCGTGTCACCGTAGATCAGGACGATCTCCGGCTTTTCTTTCCCGATCACCTCCTCGATCGCGGCGAGCATCCGCCCGGTCTGGACGCCGTGGCTCCCTGAGCCGATATCGAGGTGGTAGTCGGGTGCCGGGATCCCGAGATCGCGGAAGAAGACCTCTGAGAGGAGGTAGTCATAGTGCTGGCCGGTGTGGACGAGGATCTCCTCGTGGACCTTCCGGAGCTCCCGGGAGACCGGGGCGCACTTGACGAACTGGGGCCGGGCCCCGACGACCGAGAGGACCTTCATGCCGCAAGGCTCCGGGAGATCGCCTCGCAGACCCGGACGTTCGCGAGCCCCTGCTCCGGCGTCACCGTGAATGGTTTCCCGTCGCGTGCGGCCCGGACGAATGTCGAGAGTTCTATCTTTAAGGGCTCGACCTTGTTCACCAGGAGCTTCTCGATGATGTTCTCCTGGCGGTAGAGCCCGTTCTCCTGCCCGTAGGCTTCGGGCTTTCGGTAGACATAGACCTCCTGGGTCATGAAGTCGCCCTCGATCGTCCGGTCCTCCTCCTCGATGTAGACCGACCGGACCTTCTTTGAGGACTTCCGGGATGCCGAGAGGTAGACCGGCGTCCTCCCGAAGGTCATAAGGGCCGCGGCGACGTCCCCGGTGCCGCTCGCCTGGATCGTGCAGTCCCGGCCAGGGAAGAGGACGTTTGCGACAATATCGATGTCGTGGATCATCAGGTCCTCGACGACCGAACTCCCGGTCACCCGTGCCGATGCCGGGTTGTGCCGGCAGAAGGAGACATAGAGGGGATCCTCTGCAACCTTCGCGACCTCAGCAACGACCGGGTTGAACCGCTCGATCTGCCCGACGCCGACGACGAGCCCCTCCGGGATCAGCCTGATGAGTTGCTTCCCTTCCTCTGCGGTGAGGCAGATCGGCTTCTCGATGAGAGTATGCACCCCGGCGGCGAGGACCTGCTTCGCGGTCTCGAAGTGGTAAGGGGTCGGCACACAGACCGAGACGCACTCGGCTTTCGCGAGGAGCTCCTCCATCGAGCGGCAGACCTCGGCCCCGGTGGCGGCAGCGACCTCTTCTGCGGCCTTCGTGTTCAGGTCGTAGACATAGGTTGTCCCGACCTCTTTGAGCTCCGAGTAGACCCGGACATGGTTTTTGCCCATCGTCCCGGTGCCGATGACCCCTGCGTCCATCTAGATCACCTCGTTGATCGTATCAGCGACATACGCCCGGGCTTCGTCGGTAACCCCGGGGTGGACCGGGATCGAGAGGACCGAGGCCGCGAGCGCTTCAGCGACAGAACAAGAGATGACCCCGGCGTAGAAGGGCTGCTGGGAGAGGGCGATGGGGTAGTGGACAGCGCACCCGATCCCGCGCTCGCGGAGGTGGGCCATCAGCTCATCCCGGGAGAGGGGGAAGGCGCCGGTGACCCGCAGGGAGTACTGGTGCCAGACATGGGTCCGGCCGGGCGCGATCGACGGCAGCACGAGCCCCGGCGCCGTGATATGACTATTATAATAGGCGGCGTTCTCCTGCCGGCGGCGGTTGAACCCCTCCAGTTTCGCAAGCTGCACCCTCCCGATCGCGGCGTTGATGTCGGTCATCCGGTAGTTGTAGCCGAGCTCGGTATGGAGGTACTTCTCGCTCTGGCCGTGGTTGATGACCCGGCGGAGATGCTGATCGTAGTCATCGGATGCCGTCGTCACCATCCCCCCTTCCCCGGTCGCCATGTTCTTCGTCGCGTAGAAGGAGAAGCAGGCGAGGTCGCCGAGCGCCCCCGTCCGTGTCCCGTGATACTCCGCGCCGTGGGCCTGGGCGGCGTCCTCGATGAAGATGAGATCCTTCTCGTCGCAGATCTTTTTGACCGCCGCGGCGTCGCAGGGCTGGCCGTAGAGGTGGACGGCGATCACGGCCTTTGTCTTCTCGGTGACCTTCGTGAGGATATCGGCCGGGTCGATCGTGGCGGTCGCCGGATCGACGTCGGCAAAGACCGGCACCGCCCCGCACATCGAGACGCTTGACGCGGTCGCAAAGAACGTGAAGGCCGGGACGACCACCTCGTCCCCCGGCCCAACCCCGGCCGCGAGCAGCGCCGCGTGGAGGGCGGTGGTCCCGTTCGAGACGGCGACGGCGTGCGGGACACCGCAGTAGGCGGCGAACTCGTCCTCAAACGCGGCGGTGACCGGGCCCTGGGCGATCATGCCCGAGGCGAGGACGGCGAGAACAGCATCGTTCTCCTCGTCCCCGAGGGACGGCTGGGCAATGGGTATATGCATGGATCATCTATCTCCAGAAGCAGATGTCATGTTTCTTTCGCTTATGTTAATATAGGAGTTTGCATTTTTGATGGAAAAGTTATGTGCAAATCCTTAACGCTCCCCTGAATGGGGCGGGAATGGAGGGCTTATATGGGCAGCGGTCTGGCGGGCACTTAGGTTCCGGGGTGACGCCCGGTGTTCTTCATCTCCGGTGGGTGGTGGAGGTGTCCGGGGACGGATGTGAACCCGAACGTTTCACGATCCCGGAAGAGGGGTGTCGCCGTAGACCGAGGAGGACGAAGCGGCGACGACGGGCACCCCGCAGTCCTTCGCCGCGACGAGCACGCTCACGGTGCCGGTCACGTTCGCCTCGTTTGAGGCGAGGGGGTTCTTCACCGACCGCGGCACGGAGGGGATCGCTGCCTGGTGGAAGATGCCGTCCGCGCCCGGGAAGGTCTCCATGAGGAGGTCGAGGTCGGTGATGCTCCCCTCGATGAACGTCACCCGGGGGTGGTCGAGGAGGTGCTCGATATTCTCCCGCCGCCCGGTGGCGAGGTTATCGATGATGACGACATCGTGGTGCTGTGCTAAGGTGTCTGCAAGGTTCGAGCCAGGCCGGCCCCGCCGGTGACGATGGAGCGCATGAAGGATCTATGGCGGGGGCTGGTTCAGGTTTTCCCGGGTTTTTCTGAATGATGTTACGGCTTGCCGGTTCTGTTGCAAGGGATACTTTAACACCCTCGTCCAGGCCGTCATCGACGACAACCCGTTCGCGTGCGTCGGGTATACGACCAAAGCCGGCCAGACCGTCCCCGCCGTCGTCCGGAACCGCGAGCACTACACCTTGATGAGTGAACTTCCTCGACGGCGCGGGCAAACGGGTCGGGACCGTCTCGCTCCAGTCCCCCTC
>JAAZOW010000085.1 GCA_012797575.1 Methanomicrobiales archaeon
AATCCGTTCAGGCTCTATAAGCTGCTGGAGAAGACGAAGACCAAGATGGTGGCGAAGCCTGGTGAGGTTGCGCCGGAGGATATCGTCGTTCCGAAGGGACCGACCTCGTTTAAGCCCGGCCCTATTGTGGGTGAGCTCCAGCAGGTGGGAATTCCTGCAGCTATTGAGGGCGGAAAGGTCAGGATCCGCGAGACCCGGACGGTTGTGAAGGAGGGTGAGGTCATCAGCAAGAAGGTTGCTGATGCGCTCGCAAAGCTTGGTATCAAGCCGATGGATGTTGGTCTCGTCTTGCAGGCTGCATACTATCGTGATACGATCTTTACACCGGATCTCCTGGGGATCGATGAGGAGGCGTACCGTAGCAACATCGCGCTTGCGGCCCAGCAGGCGTTTAACCTCTCGGTCAACGCTGCTATAGTGACCCCGCAGACCATCGGTGCTATCATCGGGAAGGCGGTGCGGGAGGCCCGGAGTGTGGGCGTCACGGCGAGTATCTACGAGAAGGGAGTCATCGATCTGATCCTCGGACGGGCACAGCAGCAGATGCTGGCTGTTGCGTTCGCGGTGGCGGATCGGGGGTTCGAGCTCGATGAGGCGATTCTGAAGGTTGTTCCCGCACCCGCGGCGGTGGAGCCTGCAGAAGAGGTAAAGGCTGAGGAGACTGAGGAAGAAGAGGAGACGAAGGAGGAGGAGGAAGAGAGCGGTATGGCCGGTCTTGGATCCCTCTTCGGCTAAATATGGATAATGACTTGAGGTGAATGGGATTATGGAGTATATCTACGCTGCACTGCTCCTGCACAACGCAGGGAAGGATGTAACTGATGAGAATGTGGCCGCTGTCCTGGAGGCGGCTGGCGTCGCTGTCGAGGATGTCCGGGTCAAGGCGCTCGTCGCCGCGCTCGAGGATGTGAATATCGAGGAGGCTATCAGCCAGGCTGCCGTCGCACCGGTCGCTGCACCTGCGGCTGCTGCTGCCCCGGCGGCCGCGGCCGCCGCCCCTGCAGAGGAGGAGGCTGAGGAGGAGGAGAAGAAGGAAGAGGAAGAAGAGAGCGGTATGGCCGGTCTTGGAGCCCTCTTCGGCTAAATATCTTTTTTTCGGATATCCCGGAGTGTGCATCTATCAGGGAGCGTGCGCCCTCCCCCGAGGGGGTTGTTGGTCCTAAATTGTTCTGCAATGGGGAACTAATCTCTGCGTTTCCTGCTCTATTTATCATTCGGCCGTCAGCACACCGAGAGATCTACAGCCCAAACTCCTCGCCGATTGGGGAATATATCAAGTCTGAGCGTCTCTGCGATCGTTTGCACTTCTTCCCCCCGCATTCGCATTCCTATGGGGCTAAAAGCGTAACTTTCTGTCTTTGGATGATTCTGATGAGTGCCGGGCGTGCACACCCTGCCCTCGGCCGGCCCCGCCCGCTCACTTTCGCACCGCGCGGCTAATTCGTTATATCGTTCCTCAGCCAAGGATTGGAGTATGGCACGCATACCCTCTCTCCGCCACGATCAAACCCTCTTTCGGGACATCGACGTCTTCGAGCCCGCATATGTCCCCGAACAACTCCATCACCGCGACGCCCAGACCCGGGAGCTCGTCTTCCTCATCAGTCCAGCCATCCAGGGTGCGAGCCCGATGAACGCTATCCTCCGAGGCCCCCCCGGGACCGGGAAGACCACCACCGTCCGCCAGATCTTTCATGAGCTGACCCGGACCACCCGGGATGTCATACCGGTCTACGTCGACTGCCGGCAGGACCGCACACCGTTCGCCGTCTACCGGACCATCTTTGAAGGGATCTTCAACTACACCTTGCCCTCGGCCGGCCGGCACCCCGGCGATATCAAGGAGAGCATCGTCGCCCGGCTCAGGGAGCGCCGTGCCGCGCTCATCGTCTGCCTCGACGACGCAGACTATCTCATCGTGGCCGGCACCTACAACACCCTCCTCTACCAGATCCTCCGACTCTATGAGAAGTGGGATGTGCGAAAACCTGGTATCTTTGCGGTTACAAGCGATCTTTCCCTGAACCTCTACGCGGAGGCCGACGCAAGTGTCCGGTCGGTCTTCCACCCGACCGAGATCAACTTCTGGCCCTACACGAAGCCCGAGATCCGCGATATCCTCGGCGACCGCGTCCGGCAGGGACTCTACCCGGGCGTCGTGCCGGCACCGATCCTCGACCGTATCGCCCGGATCACCGCCCTTGAGCAG
>JAAZOW010000042.1 GCA_012797575.1 Methanomicrobiales archaeon
CTTGGCGAGGATGCGCTCGAATTTGCGTGCACGGCCTTAAAGCCCGGTGGCAATCTGGTGATCAAGTCGTTCCAGGGCGAGCTTTTCCCGGAACTGCTTAGCGATGTGAGGAAGTACTTCTATTCCGTCCGGGGGTACAGGACAAAGGCGTCACGGAAAGGAAGTGCTGAGGTGTACATAATTGCAAAAAAATTCAAGGGAACATGTGATGATACTGAAGGACCCTTATAACCGAACCGTGACCAACCTCCGGATCAGTCTGACCTCCCGGTGCAACCTGCGGTGCATCTACTGCCATGCCGAGGGAGAGGTAAATCCTGAGGAGCAGATGAGCACCGAGGATATCGCCGAGCTGATGCGGGTGGGTGTGCAGTTCGGCATAAAGAGCATCAAATTTACTGGAGGGGAGCCCTTGCTTCGCCGTGACCTTCTTAATATCGTTCGATCCGTGCCTCCAGGTATTGAGTCCTCTATGACGACCAACGGAACGCTGCTTGCCAAGAAGGCTGCGGCGCTCAAAGAGGCCGGGCTTGCCCGGGTCAACGTCAGCCTCGATACGCTCCGCCCCGAGCGGTATAAGGCCATCGCCGGGAAGGATTGCCTTGCAGATGTGCTTGCAGGAATCGATGCAGCGGTCGAGGCCGGACTGACCCCGGTCAAGCTCAACATGGTGCTCCTCGAGGGCATCAACGAGGATGAACTGGATGATTTTATGGCGTTTGTCAGGGGCAAGCAGAACCTCATCCTCCAGGTCATCGAGCTTATGGAGTTCAACGAGTGTGAATTCCACGCGGATGTGGACAGC
The DNA here is from genome assembly GCA_012797575.1 of Methanomicrobiales archaeon. Classification (GTDB taxonomy): domain Archaea; phylum Halobacteriota; class Methanomicrobia; order Methanomicrobiales; family Methanoculleaceae; genus Methanoculleus. The sequence continues at coordinate 806 of JAAZOW010000042.1, forward strand.
GTCGAGCAGGAACTGAACGAGCGGGCAACGCGGGTCGTCACCCGCCGGATGCACCACCGGAAGAAGTACTGTCTCGATGGTGCCGAGGTCGAGGTGGTCCGGCCCCTCCACAACACTGAGTTCTGTGCGTTCTGCAACCGTCTGCGTGTTACGTCGGATGGGAAGCTCAAGCCCTGCCTCCTCCGGAGCGATAACCTTGTTGATACCCGGGGCAAGCATGGTGAAGAGCTTGAGGATGCCTTCAGGGAAGCCGTCAGCAGGCGAAAACCGTTCTTCTCCTGAAGGCTGCCCCCGGGGGGCGCTACGGAACCACCTCATCAGATTTTGGGACCCATGAGGCGGCCTGCATCCATCCCGGGCGATGGTGCTGGATCTCCCTTGCACTGAAGGAATACTTTTTGTACCCCTCACCCTAATAGGATGGTATGCTGGAAGCGAATGAGTATACACGCGTCATACAGAAGCTCTATGGGAAGTCGCTGATCCTTGAGAGTCCGAGCGAATTTCATCCGGTTCTCCACTTTTACTTCATCGATGCTCTCGCTCACATCGATTTCACCCTCGGGATCCAAGCCTATAACTACATGTCGCCCCGGAATATCATGAGCATGGAATATATGCGGTGGCGGGTGGATGAGGAGAAGGTCGGTGACCGGGCACACTTCCCTGAATTCATCAACTGGCTCAAGAAGGAGCACCCGGAGGTGTTTGCCGAGCTCCCGATGCTCTGGACCGGCATCTACGATCGTGACGACCCCGCCCAGTACAGGAGTTTCCGCATCGCGCTCAGTCCCGATGACAGAAATCCCATCCCTGCCGAGTACCTCTCGATGTTCGTCGACGAGTTCTTTGAGCGGGGATTTATCAAGCAGCTCTATGAGACCTCGAAACTCGCCCGTCTCTTCGATAAGTTTGTCCAGAGCAGGGCAACATAAACTGAAGGGATGGCATGAACGTCGCTCACCTTACCTCATCGCTCGTCCGGATAGAGAGTGAGAACCCACCGGGGAGGACGGCCGATGTGGTCGAGTTCATAGGAGAGTTCCTCGACTCGCTCGGAGTGAAGTATCGCATCATCTCCCACCCGGGCGGACGGGATAACCTCATCACGACCGACCCTGATCCACAGATCCTCCTCTGCGGCCATGTGGATGTGGTCCCGGCCATCCCCGATGACTGGACGCACGATCCCTATGGCGGTGAGATCGCAGATGGGTACGTCTGGGGGCGGGGCGCCACCGATATGAAAGGCGGGTGCGCCGCCCTTCTTGTTGCCTATCAGGACATCATCGAGAGCGGTGGTGAGCCAAAGGCGCAGTTCGCCTTCGTCTGCGACGAGGAGACCGGCGGCCCGTACGGTATCCGGTCGCTGCTCGAAAAAAACCTTCTTCTACCCCGGGAATGCTTGATAGCTGAGCCGACGCCCCCGATGAATCCGGCGGTCGGTCAGAAAGGCATCTACCGGATCGATCTCTCCTTCCGTGGCGAACCAGGTCACAGCTCTCTCTATCCTGTGGTCGGGAAGAGCGCTGTCATGGCAGCGTTCGATCTGCTCGGATACCTCCGGGAGATCCATGCACACTCGTTCCCGATCGATGAAGATCTGCAACCGCTCGTCGAGGAGGCTGCCCGGGCCTTTCATGAGATCTTTGGGATCGAGGGAGGGTATGAGATTGCCACACGGGTTATGTTCAACCCCGGCCGGATCGAGGGCGGCGAGAAGGCAAATATCGTGGCCGAGCAGTGCCGGATGGAACTGGATATCCGGGTGCCCTGGGGATGTCTCCTCGATGATCTGAGGAAGAGTATCGCTGACCATGCC
>JAAZOW010000188.1 GCA_012797575.1 Methanomicrobiales archaeon
CTGTTCCCCGGGGTAGATCTTCAGGGTATCGTGCTTCTTGATGCCGCCCCGCACGATGCCGCCGAGGATGACCGTCCCGATACCGCGGACGTTGAAGTGGTGATCGATGGGGATCGATCCCACGGTGCCGGCACCGGGTCGGACGGAGGCGCGGGTGTGCGCCTCCGCGAGCAGGCGATCACGGAGCGCGATCGGGTCTTCGTCCACGAACTCATAGCGCTCGAGCACCGTTCCCCGGAGGAATGGCATGAGATCTTCAGGGACGAGGTAGTTTTGAAGGACGATGTAGCCCCGCCCCACACCTACCTCATCGAGCATCAGCACCCACTCCCCGAAGATCGGTGTAATCTCGCTCACCACGATGAGGGCTGCATCAGCCATCGACGCCGCATAGAAGAGCGGGGCCAGCCGTTCGGGATATCGGGTCGGCTCTATGAAGGTGACGGTGTCATCGCCCTTCTTCAGGTTGTAAAACACGATATCGGAAGCCGTGCCTCTCTTCCCGAGGCTCTTCGCGTAGCCTTCGGGTCCCAGCACGGCGACATTCAGGTTGCCCATATTCCAGATCATTTGGTCATCCAGAAGGATGAGTCTTGCTCTGCACCAGAGTGTCTCATGCCCCCCGCGCGCCTCTGGGTTTGCCCCACGCCAAAACCCCTTGAAGGAAGGGGAGCCGGGCACGCGCACCGCATTGCTAACCAAATGGGTTTTAACAAGGTAAATTTAACTTTACTATGCTCTATGCGGAGAACGGCATCGATCACGATCCTGGCCCTCATCGGCATACTCCTTGCCAGCATGGCCTGTGCTATCATCATGGGACCGGCCAGTATGTCTCTTGGATCCCTGATTGCGCTACCAAACGCGTGGAAGATCTTCTGGGATGTCAGGCTGCCGCGGGTGATCGTCGCGGTGCTCGTCGGGTGCGCGCTTGCCGTGGCGGGTACCGCCATGCAGGGGCTGTTCCGGAACTCCATGGCCGACCCCTACATCATCGGCACATCGTCCGGCGGGGCGCTTGGCGCCACGCTCTCGATCGTCTTCTTTGCGGGTACAGGAAGACCGGTCTTTGCATTCATAGGGGCGACGGTCGCCACATTCACCGTCTACACCATCGCCCGTCAGGGCGGAAAGGTTCCGGTCGAGACGCTCCTGCTCTCCGGTGTTGCTCTCTCCATGCTCCTCTCAGCGTTTCTCTCATTCCTCATGTACACCGCCGGGCGAAGCCTGCACCAGATCATGTTCTGGTTGATGGGCGGCTTCTGGAACGTCTCGTGGGATGATGTCCTCATCGCCACCCTCATTCCGATCGGGTGCCTGGCCATCTATTTCTACGCCCGTGATATGAACATCATATCGCTCGGGGAGGAGGATGCGATCCATCTCGGCGTGAACGTCGAGCGGCTAAAACAGCTCCTCCTCTTTGCAAGCGCCTTCCTGGCCGGCATCGCGGTCTCGATCGCAGGAGCGATCGGGTTCATCGGTCTGATCACCCCGCACGTGATGCGCCTGATCGTCGGACCTGATCATCGTATTCTCCTCCCCGCAGCAGCACTTGCGGGAGGGATCCTTCTCCTCTGGTCTGATACGCTTACAAGGACGTTTGCAGGTGATATGCCGGTCGGGATCATCACCTCCTGCTTTGGCGCACCGTTCTTCATATACCTCCTGCGGAGTCGGATGAAAGCATGAAACCAGTCGAGGTCATCGGTATCGATGTCTCCTACGGCGCAAAGAAGATCCTCGAGACCATATCGCTGCACGTCGAGAAGGGTGAGATCCTCGGGATCATCGGGCCGAACGGGGCCGGGAAGACGACGCTCATCAAGGCGATGAGCCGGATAGTCGCGCCTGAGAATGGGGAGATCCATCTCAATGATCGGAACCTGGATTCTTTCAGCTTCCGTGAGCTGGCCCAAAAGATCGCTGTCGTGCCGCAGGGGTTCTCGATCAGTTTCGATTATACCGTGCGCGATGTCGTCATGATGGGGAGGCATCCCTACATCGGGAGGCTCTCCTCCGCGACACCCCGGGACCTGGAGATCTGTGACCATGTCATGCGGCTTGCAAATGTCACACACCTCGCCGCCTCATCGGTCAACGAGATCAGCGGCGGCGAGCGACAGCGGGTGCTCATCGCCCGGGCGCTCGCTCAGGAACCCCGGATCCTTCTCCTTGACGAGGCGACATCGAACCTCGATATCAGCCACCGGATTGAGATCTTGAATATCATCAGGGATCTCTCTACTGAGGTCACTGTGATAAGCGTCTTTCACGACCTGAACCTGGCGGCCTATTACTGCGATCGCCTGATCATGTTGAAAGATCGGCGGGTGTTTGCCGCCGGAGAGCCGCAGGATGTGCTGACGCAAGAGACGATCCATGCGGTGTACGGGATCGACGTCCTGGTAAAGACCCACCCACTGACTGGTAAACCCTACATCCTCCCTGTGTATGGGCATACCCCGGACCGCCAGCCCAGGAGGGGTGTACATGTCACGTGTGGCGGGGGCACGGGGTCTGACCTCCTCTATGCCCTCCACAGGGAGGGATTTCGGGTGAGCACCGGTGTGCTCAACCTCTTGGATACCGATTATGCAACCGCGACGGCTCTGGGTATCCCCTGCATCACCGAAGCGCCGTTTGCTGCGATCTCTTCCGACGCACGCGCTGCCCTCCGGCAACGGATCGACGCCGCGCACGCCATCATCGTCACCGCGATGCCCATTGGGCCGGGGAACATCGAGAATATAAGGATACTGAAGGATTACCCCGATAAACCCATCATACTCCTCTGCGGCGGTGTGAGCCCATCCTTCGAGGATCACACCGGGGGCGAGGCTGATGCGATCATCCGTGAACTGCTCGGCCGGGGGGCGGTCAGGGCGGGGCGGATCGATGAGGTTCTGCGGATCCTCAAAGCGATGGATTGATCTCTGGATGCGGTCAGGGGCATCCAGAAGAGATCGGAGCGGTGAGATTGCATGCAGGCGCCAGACGCTCAAGTGAGATCTCAGGTGGTCAGTTGCCTCGCAGTGCTCCATGTCTCTTACTCCTCTAAGATCGCTGGGTAGTGCATCGCATCACCGTATCTTCGAAGGTTTTGATGCGTGAGGTGCAGTGCCAACAATCACGCGGAGTGAGGGTAGTGGCCTGGTTTTGCGAGGTCTCCCCCCCTCCTTTCAATATGCCCCCACCCCGCCCGGCTCATCGCACCTCCTCCCCCGCCCCGAGGGGGCGAGGGCAGTCGTGGTGATACCCGGGGGGGGCCGTATCATCAGACACTGGGCCGTGGGAGGTATACACCCGTGGGGGTGGGGCAGACGGGGATGGAGCAAAAAGCTCCCTCCCCTGTCTCTGGCATCAATATGCCCCCACTCCGCCCTCTCCCCGGGCAGAGTGGCCTCACGCGAAACTACAAAGGGCGCGAAGAGGAGAAAACACCCCTGAGGATCTCTGAAGATAAGATGACAACGAGCAGTAGGGCACTACCGAAGATAAGTGTCGGGGGGATCCCGATCAGACCTTGTAGGCCACGAGCGAGAGGCCTAGACGGCTCTCAAGTTCCTGGATCTGTCTGAGATCCCCCTCATTCAGCTCTGCATATGCCGGCTTTGCATATGCTACGATCGTTACACCGAGTTCCTCTTCACAGCGTTGCACCTGCTTCACCTGTTCAGGTGCCAGATCTGCATACCTCGCAGTGATCATGATTCTGATCCCGGACTACTGGTAGTTATTGGGTATATTATAGGTTGCGGAGGGGCAAGACTCCGCATATGGAGGGGGGCGCTGAGAGGTTCCAGATGTTTTTCCGGATCGTGAGTGCGACAGCCATCATTGCTGGCAGACCTTAGTGCATCGCATCACCGTATCTTCAAAGATTTCGATGCGTAAGATGTAACGCCAACAATCACGCGTAATGACGACAATGACCTGGTTTTACGAGGTTTCCCCCTTCTTTCAATATGCCGGTATCCCCCATCCCGCCCGAACCGGTGGCAGTCGTGGTGATACCTGAGGAGGGGCGTATTCGGGAGAGCGAACCCACACACCAGCTCCCCCTTCAGGTTCTCCCCCTACACTGAGCCGTGGGAGGTATCTTCACGGGGGAGGGGCAGACGGGGATGGAGCAAAAAGCTCCCTCCCCTGTCTCTGGCATCAATATACCCCCACCCCGCCCTCTCCCCGGGCAGAGTGGCGCCAGAGAAGCCAGAGGAATACCCCCGAAGATCTCTCGAATGTATGATTGACAACGAGCACTATCAGGTTTGACTGGAGATTACACCGGTGAGGGGAGCATGTGTGCTTCTGGATGGATCGGCCTTTGCGTGGTGCCGGCCGGATCGGGAGGCCTGCTGGCACACCAATTGCTTCTCCGCAACGGGTGGATATGTAGATGTTTATCCCCGAAAGTGCAATGTACCTGGGATGATGAAAGCCAGATGCCTGTTGTTCTCTCTTGGACTGATCGTCTTTGCGGCGGTCTTCATCGGTGCGGTAAGCGCATCAGACCTGGTGCCGACAGGGGATGCCGGAAGGACTGTGACGGTGATCGATGGCCTCGGGGAGACCGTCACCATCCAGGGGATACCGCAGAGGATCGTCTCGCTCGCGCCTTCCAATACCGAGATTCTGTATGCTATCGGTCTTGAAGACCGGATCGTCGGTGTCACCGACTACTGCGATTACCCTCCGGCAGCCGCCGATAAAGAGAGGATCGGCGGATACAACACCATCAGCGTCGAGAAGGTGCTCGCAGCCGATCCGGACCTTATCCTTGCTGCCCCCGGCAGCACTGAGGAGGTGGTCAACCGCCTGCGAGCCCTCGGTATGACTGTTGTCACCCTCTATCCGGAGACGATCGATGATGTCCTGCAGGATATCGACCTTCTTGGGAGGGTGACCGGGCAGGAAGAGCAGGCGGCGGCGTGTGTTGAGGGGTTGCAGGAGCGCATCAGCGTGGTTGCCGAAGGGGTGGATGGCCAGGGAGAGAAGCCGTCGGTTGTCCATGTCGTCTGGCACGATCCGATCTGGATCAGCGGCGACGGGACGTTCCAGAACGAGGTTATCACGGCAGCGGGGGGGACCAATGCGTTTGGCTCGGTCGATGAGTGGGGTATCGTCAGCCTTGAGGAGTTCATCGCAACCGATCCAGACCTCATCCTTGTGAGTTCAGGAACCGGCATGACCGAGGAAGGACATGATGTCATCCAGGACTACTTCCTGAATGAACCCCGGATGCAGGGACTAAAAGCCGTCCAGAGCGGTCACGTCTATGTCATCGACACCGATATCATCAGTCGAGGTGGCCCCCGGATCGTGGATGCGCTGGAAGAGGTAGCGGCCATCCTCCATCCGGGCACCTTCGGGGCAGGTGCGCCAATGGCAGCCCAGACGGTCCAATCACCGGGATTTGGTGCTATGGCGCTTGTGGGCGCACTGTTCGGCGTCTTCCTGTTCAGAGCGAAGAAATAGGGCCAGAACAACAGATATTGGAGAGCGGGTGCGGCCCGCGGCCCTGCATGCCGGTCATGCCCATCGAGACAGACTCGACTGCGCGCGGTGCCCCCCGGCCAGGCGGGTCAGCGATCCCGCCCCACTCTTTTTCAGAGATGATGATGCTCGATCGGGTCAGAGATATCCGTGAACTACCCCGCGCTCGCGGGCGGGGTCTTCCCGCTACGCCCCCTTCACCCCCGAAAGATAAACGATGTGCCGGCATCATACCGTCTCCCCTGGTACCTGGGAAGAACAAATAACTTAGTGGTAACTAAAAATCATTTTATAAAGTTTTATTACATTAAAACAACTGTACTTGTACTAATGAAATTGAATCGATCTCTACTCATCATTGGGGCTGTATTGCTCTTGCTCCTGCCTGTCGGGGCGGCGAGCGCATCATACCCGATGTTTCATCACGATGAGCAACGGACCGGCTACGTACCTGAAGACGGGCCGCAGACGAACGCCATCCTCTGGGTGGCAGAGACCGCTGAATTTGCCGACGGTTCACCGGCGGTGCATAACGGAAAGGTCTTCGTCCCGACCTGGCCGGACATGGATTTCAATAAGATCGGTAAAATGGGACTCGTCTGTTACGATGCCACCACAGGTGTTGAACTCTGGACGAACGAGCTCGGTGGCACCGATGTCGGCTCGGTCTCGGGCGCCGCCATCGCCGATGGGCAGGTCTATCTCGGCGGGACCGATGGGCGACTCTACTGTATTGATGAAGAGACGGGAGAGAAGCTCTGGGTAAGCGACCAGATCGATACGACCGGCTACTTCGGGCTTACATCCTCGCCCCTTGCCTACGGAGAGATGATCTATGCTCTTTCAGCCTCCGACGGCGTGCTGCACGCCTTTAGATCTGATGGATCCGTGGCGTGGACCTTTGAGACCGGTAACGGTGTGCTCTCCTTCACCTCCCCTGCAGGCTACGATGGTAGGATATACTGTGCAGGAAGCAGAAGCCAGATCTTCTGCATCGATCCCGCGACGCCGCAGAGCCCTGTCTGGACCTTCAGCCAGGGCGGGTCGGTGAAGTCTTCGCCGGTCATCGGCGAGGACGGGACCGTCTACTTCACCACAAATTCGCGGTGTTACGCCCTCGACGGCACCACCGGCACGGAGCTATGGAACAGCTTTGTGACCGGAACGGCGGCGACCCCTGCCCTTGCCAACGGGCGCATCTATGTTGGGGCCTATGATGGTCTCCACTGCCTCGATGCGCCGACCGGTGAGGGGGTATGGCACTTCCCGGCAGGTGAAGTGAACGTTGCACCGGTCGTAGCAGGAAACCTCGTCTATGCCGCGACCAATGAGAAGACTGGTACTGTATATGCGGTGGATTCCGGGACTGGCGAAGAGGTCTGGTCATATACCCTCGACGCTCCGGATGGCGGTGTGTTTGCTGCATTCTTTGCCTCCTCACCTGCGGTATCTGACGGTGTCCTCTACATCGGCGCCGAAAATAACCGTTTCTACGCCTTCGGGGAAGGATCAGTACCAGAGCCTGGATTTACCGGGTGGAGCGGAACGGTGCGCTTCACGGACGGCCAGACCTTCGCGGTCACCCCGTTCAACAACGAGAGCACTACCTACACGATCAGCCGGACTTCAGCCCTCGGGGCTCTCGATGCCGCTGCAGCAAAAGGCGGGTTTAACTACACAATCCAGGAGACCGATTTTGGTCCGTTCCTCTACTCCATCGGCGATATCGCCTACAACGAGACCTCCTGGGACTCCTGGCTCTACTCGGTCAACGGGGTGCCTGCTGAGGTTGGGGCAGCAGACTACCCCCTCACCGACGGTGATGTCGTCACGTATTGGTATGGAGCATGGGGGTCCACCCCGGAGGCTGCCAGTGCGGTGGTCACCATCACCGCCTCCATTCCAGTCTCGCCTGAACCAGCGTCTGTGCTATGGAACGGGACCGTAGCCCTGACAAAAGGAGAGACCTTCCTGTTCACTCCCTCAAACAACGCCTCAGCCTCGTACACGATCGACCGAACCACCGACCTCGGGGCTCTCGCGTTTGCAGCAGGGGCGGGGAACTTCACCCTCAACGCCTCTGACTCCTGGTATGCATCCATGAAGTCGTTCTTCCTTGAGGATATCGCGGGAATCGCAAACAAGGATTGGACGCAAGAAAACGCACGATCCTGGAGTATCTTCATCAATGGCGCGCCAGCACCTGCAGGACTCGGGGCGAACGCCCTCACCGACGGTGACCGGGTTGCCTTCTACTACTGCCCCTCGGATCCGATCACCTATGCGCCGCTCATCGATCAGGCTGATCACGTCATACTCATCGATATAGCCGTCCGCGACTTTGCGTGGGAGGGTTCGGTCAGCCTGGTCAACGGCCAGACCTTCGCGGTCACCCCGTTCAACAACGAGAGCACTACCTACACGATCAGCCGGACTTCAGCCCTCGGTGCTCTCGATGCCGCTACAGCAAAAGGCGGGTTTAACTACACAATCCAGGAGACCGACTTTGGTCCGTTCCTCTACTCCATCGGTGATATCGCCTACAACGAGACCTCCTGGGATTCCTGGCTCTACTCGGTCAACGGGGTGCCCGCCGAGGTTGGGGCAGCAGACTACTCCCTCACCGACGGTGATGTCGTCACGTATTGGTATGGAGCATGGGGGTCCACCCCGGAGGCTGCCAGTGCGGTGGTCACCATCACCGCCTCCATCACGAAACCTGGGGGCAATGGTGGCGGAGATGACAGCGGAGGCGACTCTTCACCCTCCTGGATCACCGTGACCCTTGAATCCGGGACGTTCCCTCTCACCGCAGAGAACAGCAAAAAAATCTATGACGTCAACCGGCAGACAGCGCTCGGGGCGCTGGACGCAGCTGGGGTCGGGTATACCATCGACGACTCCTATTACCAGCAGTATGGATCGCTCTTTATAGACTCTGTCAAGGGAAGGAAGAACGAAGGAACGAAGGGCTGGATGTACCAGGTGAATGGTGCAACCTCCAGCGTCGGTGCCAATGCGCAGGCTGTCAGAGACGGCGACGAAGTTATCTTCTTCTGGAGTGAGAGCATGAGTGCAACTCCGGCGACCTCAACGGATGTCATCTCCATCAAGGTCGTGATCCGGGGGTCATCCGGCGGCTCCAGCCCCGACTCATCCAGCGGAGAGAGTTCCGGTTCATCGCCCTCTCCTGCTGGCGGTGATCCCGCGGATGGTGGTGATCAGGGCTCCGCGTCATTCCTCTTCAGGTTGCCGACCGGAGTCACCATTGAGCTCGGGGAGTGGGGTCAGGCCTTCTCGGTCGATATGGCTGATCCGGCTGCTACCGAGGAGAGGATCGCCGTATCAGGAAACACCCTCACGATCAACCAGAGTGGTCTCGTACTGACCATCGCCGCGAAGAACATCAACACGAAGGGCGATGTGGCAAGTGGCCTCATCGAGAGTGTCACCGCGGCAATCGCTCCCGTTTCCAGGAATATCGAGGGCGTGGGGATCGTAACCGCATCTCTCGATCTCAACCTCACCGGTATACCGGCGGCTGACGGTCGACTTAATATCACATTCAACGCCACCCCGGATGTAGCAACGGCAAACGCTTTCACCCTTGCCGCTACGGAGGAGAATGAAGAGATCACTGCTCTTGCCTACACCATGACTGTCACGCGGACCAATCTGGAGAACGGTGAAGATATCGCTGGAGCGATGATCCGGATGACCATAAACCCCGAATGGGTGGAGGAGCACGGCGGCGCTGATGCCCTCAGGATCGCACGATTCGCAGAGGACGGTACATACCAGATACTCGAGACGCGGGTTACCGGGACCGATGAGGGCGAGAACCTGATCGTCGAGGCGATCTCACCTGGCGGCCTATCGACCTTCGGGCTGCTGGCGGTCGTGGCGGCACCTGCTCCCATGGTACAGGATCCCCTGACAACCTCCGTAGCCACAGATACGCCCACCCCAGCGGGTACACCGAGCTCCCTCTCATCCCCATTCATTCTCACGGCGGGGGGTGTGCTCCTGCTCATCGGAGCGGCGCACCTCGCTTCCAGGAGGAGGGGACAGCCGTGAAGCGTGGCATCAGCATCCTGCTCGCCATCCTGTTCTGCATAGCCTCCTGCGGCGCATACCCCATGAGCCCGGACGATCCGGCCATCCAGACCTCCCTGACCTACCTCCGCAGCTGTCAGAAGAGTGACGGAGGTTTCGGGGAAGCAGGACGCGAGAGCAGCCCCGGCACGTCGTCGTGGGCGATAATGGCCGCCGTCGCCGCGGGTGAAGATCCGCGGGAGTGGGTTACGGATGGGAATTCGATCATCGACTACCTCCGTTCGATGAACGACGACATCCTGGCAAAAGGAGGGACTGTTGATATCGCCCGCACCATCCTGACGCTGGTCGCGGTCGAAGAAGACCCCCGTGCCTTCTGCGGGACTGATTACGTCGCGGACCTGGGATCACGAGTGAAACCCAGCGGTCAGGCAGGAGATCATGTCTTCACGACCGCCTGGGCGGTCATTGCCCTTGCCTCGGTCGGGGAAGATACTAGTGCATCGGCCGCATGGCTGGCATCCCAGCAGAACGCAGACGGAGGCTTTCCCTGGACACTAGGTGCCGAGAGCGACCCGGATGATACGGGTGCCGTGCTTGAGGCCCTTGCGGCGGCGGGCATCTCCCGCGACGCAACCGTGGTGCAGAATGCGTTTACGTACTTGAAGGGGATGCAGCAGGAGGATGGCGGTTTCCACTACGGAGGAACGAGTGCTACGAATTCTGCATCCGATTCTTGGGTCATCCAGGGCATTGTTGCCGCAGGGGGTAACCCTGAAGAGTGGAGAGTGGGTGAGGTGAGTCTGATTGACCATCTTATCGGTCTGCAGAATCCCGATGGATCGTTCCGCCACACTGTCCATGTGACCGACAACCCTTGTGGGATGACGGCAAGTGCAGTCCCTGCCCTCCTCGGAAAGCCCTACCCGGTGACCCCTTCAGAGTCTCTGTCGCCATCATCCGTCCCATCCACACCACGTGCCACGACAATCTCTGCTCCTACCGTACCATCAACCCAAACGCCCGCTCCGGTGGCAACAGGCACCGGTGAGAGAGTCGTGACGGTGACCGATGACTTTGGAGAGGTCGTCACCATCCATGGAGTGCCGCAGAGGATCGTCTCACTTGCTCCCTCCAACACCGAGATCCTGTACGCTCTCGGCCTTGAGAACCGGATCGTCGGTGTCACCGACTACTGTAACTATCCGCCGGCAGCCTCTGATGTACCCAAAGTCGGTGGATATAGCACCATCAGTATCGAGCGGGTGCTTGCAGCCGATCCCGATCTCGTCTTTGCCGCGATGGGCAATACCGAAGACGTGGTCAATCATCTCCGAAGCCTTGGGCTGACCATAGTCTCCCTCAACCCTGAGACGATCGACGATGTCCTGTATGATGTTGAACTCCTTGGAAGAGCAACCGGACAGGAGGAACAGGCAGCGGCATGTGTGGAGGAACTCCGGACTCGCATCCAGGCAGTAACCGAAAAGACCGAAGGATTGCCAGAAAAACCCACGGTTGCCCATGTTATCTGGTATGATCCCATCTGGGTCAGTGGCCGTGGGACATTTCAGGACGAGGTGATCAGAATGGCCGGGGGTCTCAATGCGTTCGATTCGGTCGAGGGATGGGGTATCGTCGGCCTTGAAGAGTTCATCACCACGAACCCGGATTGCATTTTCGTCAGCTCAGGCACCGGCATGGACGATGGAGGGGGTGACATCGTCTATGATTACTTCATGAGCGAGTCCCGGCTGCACCATCTCGATGCAGTCAGGGATGGGCGTATCTTCATCATCGACGCTGATACCATCAGTCGTGGGGGTCCGCGGATCGTTGATGCGCTCGAGGAGGTGGCCGGAGATCTCCACCCCGATCTCTTTGGATCGAGCACCTCAGACACAATTCCTGTAGCGCAATCCCCGGGTTTCGGTGTGGTTGCGCTCATCTGTGCATTTTTCGCTGTCTTCCTGATCAGGGTGAAGAGGTAGAGGCGGGGGCGGCAACAGAATGTGGCAGAACCTCGCTCTCCTCTTTTCTCTCATGGTTGCTGCGGTGGGAGGCTTTGCATGCCCCGTACAGGGGCAGGCGCTATCCGGTGAAATGATATGGCAGTTCGGGACCAACGATCAGGTTTTAGCGGTTGCGCTCTCAGAAGACGGCCTCTTCGGTGCCACGGTCACAGGGGAGAAGGTATACCTCTTTGACGAGAACGGCACGAAGCTCTGGAGTTACCCGGTGTCGTGCGGCAGGAGTGTGGCCATATCCTCCGGCGGCGAACACATAGCAGCCGGCGGGGACCACCTCCTGCTTTTTGACCGAAGCGGGGAGGTGCTCCGCCGCTACATGCCTGCATCCCGGGTTCAGGGGATTGCCATTGCCGCAGACGGGCAAGCGATCTATGCAGGGACCGGCGCCGGTCTTCAAGTCTTCTTTCCCGAGAGCGACCAGACGGCTGCCAGCGCCGCCTGGTCCTCCGGTACAAAAGACCCCATCAGAAGTGTCTCGATAGACAAAGAGGGGTCTGGTGTCGTTGCCGCCGGCGAATCGGGGAACATATACTTCTTCAGCGGGGAGGGGCAGCTGCTCTGGAACTACAAGACGGGCAGCAACGGCATCCGGGCGGTCATATCCCATGATGGTCTGGCGGTAGCTGCGGTGTCGTCCCAGCGAACCATGTACCTCCTCAACAGACATGGGCGGTTGCTCTGGAAATCTCCGATGGACGGCAGAGCTGTGGATATCTCACTCTCCGGAGATGGATCGACTCTTGTGCTGGCGGGTGAGGGTATCTCCGTGCTCGGTCGGGATGGAGAGACCTTGTGGAAGGGTGTGCCCGGAGAAGAGATCCGGTGTGTCTCCGCATCGCCTGACATGACCCGCATCATCACCGGTGCGCTCGACGGGACTGTATCGGTATTCAGGTTGCAGCCAGAGACTCCCTCCGTCGGTAGCACGCTATCGCAGGATGCTGCCGCAACCATCGAGCCCCTCCAGACCTCCGTTGCCCCGGATCCGGGGCGGACAGCCCCACAGCAAGGTGCGCTACTCCCGCTGGCACCATTGGTCACCGTGAACGCATGCGTTGTAGCGTTGATATGGTGGCGAAGAGAGAAACAGTAATCTGAACCATGTCTCTAAAGGACTCTATCGGCTGCTCCACCTGTTGCCTGATGGACCGATCTCTTGGGGAGGCGCTCGACCTCGTCGCCAGCCGGACGAGGCTTGCCGAGATCTTCTCAGACGGTCCGCACTCCCTCTTCTGCTCAGAGGAGATCTGTTACTCCTTCGACCTTCGGTACACGGTCCATGCCCCGACCGCTGATATCAACATAGCATCCGATAACGAGCACCTGCGGAGGGCGACCATCAGGGTCCTTGCGGATCTCGCAGAAGTCTGCGATCGTATCGGGGCTGCGCGGCTGGTCATCCACCCGGGGCATGTCTGGGGTGAGGAGGTGCGGGGCGCGGCTACCCGGGCCCTCGATCGTTCGCTCGATGATCTGGCTGATATCCAGAAGGAGATGAGCGTCCAATTCGCCATCGAGAACATGGGGGCGTGGGATATCTGTTTCTTCCGGGAGCCCGGGTTCATCGACCGCCTCACTGCGCTTGAACTCGGGTTCACCCTTGATGTGGGGCACGCCCACGTCAACGGCAATCTGGAGGCATTCCTGGAGAGCGGTGGTGCGATCCACGTTCACCTGCATGACAACTGTGGCAACCGAGACGCTCACCTGGGGTGCGGCGAAGGAGAGATCGATTTTTCTCATGTACTGCAGGCAATCCCGTGGAACACCACGAAGGTCATCGAACCAACCTCGTTTGATCAATACGAAGGGAGCCTCGAGCACCTGAGGTCGCTCGTGCCCTGAACTTTCATGGGTCTCGCCCGAGCAACCGCTTCACTGCCGCACGGAACGTGAGGAACTCTTTTGAGATCTCAGCCCCCTGAGAGCCCGGGTAGGCGTTAGCACCCCGGGCGGTGACGCGATGGCCATCGATCTCCAGCCGCAGGTGCCAGTAGGTGACATCGCAGCAGGAGTGGGCGGAGACATACTCCTGCTCCCACTCCCAGACACCAAGCCGGTCTGTGGTCTCCAGGAACCGCGCCCACTCCTCGGGTGTGGGGGATGCCTCCATCACGACCCCGGAGTAGCCTCCTCCGCTCGCCCACTCGTAGAGGAGCCTCCCGTCCACGAGCCTGACGTAGAAGGACGGCCCGGCACTCCCGCCGATGTAGAACTCGAAGACCTCCGGGAGAGTCGGTGCGGTGCACATACTCATGGCTATACGAGCAGCAGAGCCAAATACCCTGCGACTAAAAACCCCAGACAGCAGAGCCAGGCGACATCGGCCCTGCCCGGAGCGGTAGCCATACAGGATGAGGACGGGAAAGAGGCCCCGGGGTAGGCTGCGACGAAAGCGATGACGAGAGGGATACACCCCCGCCAGATAGATCCTGGAGGCGATGGACCCGATCCCGTCAGGTGCGAATAGCAGATCTGGCGGCGGCGATATGCGCTTCCACGAGCAGTCGGGTGCTTGCCTTCGCATCGCCGCCCTGGGGCGTAAAGCGTGCTCCATCAAAGGCAGCAAAGATCGATCCTATCGCTGCGGCATGCGATCTGGCGTAGCCTCCCTCAAGTGCAAGGGCGAGAGCCCCCGGCCTCGCCTCCAGCAACATCCCGGTCAGGGCCCCGAAATCCTCGGGATGAAGGAGCATTGAGCCGAATGGATCATCGAACGACGCATCCTGCCCCGCCGAGACCACGATGAGGTCCGGATCGAACCGCTGGATCGCAGGGAGGAAGATCTTCTGAAAGACCAGGGCATAGTCGGCTCCGGTCGAACCTGACTCGAGGGGCGCGTTGATGGTATACCCAACACCCGCGCCGGATCCCTGCTCCTCCGGCCACCCGGTCCCCGGGAAGATCCCCATCTCGTGTACAGAGCAGTAGAGCACCCGGTCGGAGGTATAAAAGGCCGCTTGTGTCCCGTTTCCGTGATGCAGATCCCAGTCCACGATGGCGATCCGGTCGACCTCACGGAGTGCCCGGGCTGTGGCGATGGCAATGTTGTTGAAGAGGCAGAACCCCATGGCCCGGTCAGGCGTGGCGTGGTGTCCGGGTGGACGCACCATAGCAAAAGAATGCTCCCCGCTGAGCGCCTGCTCCACCGCCTGTTGGGTAGCCCCGACAGCGTACAGCGCTGCATCGAATGATCCCCGGGTGACGTAGGTCTCGGGGTCGAGGTAGCAAGCCTCGCCTGGAGGGCACGCCCTGCAGAGAGAGTGGATGGTGGCGATGTGCTTGGGGGTGTGCACCAGTGCAAGATCTTCGGGCGGGGCTTGCTCTGGTGCTATACGCTTGACGCCGTCCGGCACCCCGATGAGGGCGGCCTTGAGGCGCGCCTCCGACTCAGGGTGGTCGGGGTCGTCATGTGCTGCAAAGGAATCTCCTGTAACGACTGAACTGGGCACCGCTGATCAGGACTACTTTGTTGGCGCCTGAATATGAACCTTATTGACCGGGCAGGTCTTCGGGATCGTCACCAAAGTTCATGCAACCTCCCGCATATCTGACCCCACGGTTCAGTTCTGGTATGGCCGGCGCACCTGCTGGACGAGGTCTCTGATGCATGTCGCACCGGCTAACCGGTGGAGCTCTCTTCAGGGCGAGACCTCTCCTGCAAAAAACCAAAAAAGATTGAGATCCTCTATACTGGTTACGTGCTGGCAGGTGATATCGTCATACCCGCTGTCTGGACGTTTTGGCCACCCTCGACCACGAACGCCTGGGCGGAGTCAGAGAAGATCTCTCCGGTGTACTGGACGTTCTGATTATTCTTTGCATAGACCAGTGTGTTAACCCGGTCGCCTGAGGCATGGATATCCACGGAAGCGTCGCTGAACTGATTGTTCGTGCCGCCAAGGCTTGCACCTTTACCGTCGATCCCGGCAGGATTTTCCAGATGGAAGTCTTTTATCTGGACGTCTTTAGCAAGATCAATCTGAAGGCCGTAGCCGTGGGAGTCGATGCTTGTACAGTTCTCCATCACCAGGGAGGGCTTGGCCGAGCGGCATGGGACACTGTAGTAGCCGGCGGGTTTCCGATGGGTGTAGTCGGTCTTCCCGGCACCGGTCTCACTCTCGACGCAGTTGTAGAGCTTACCGCCGTTGGTGGTGTAGAACCCATACAGGGAGTTGCCCTCCGCGATGCAGTCGAAGAACGTCACATCGGCGTTCGGGGCGTAGTAGCCGCATCCGAAGTAGTGGGTCGACATATCGCTCTGCTGATAGGGCCTCGCCGGGTAGGGTTTCTGCCCGTTGTCGCGGCTCACGCAGTTCTCGAGGACACAGTCAACCTTCTTCGGGTCGAACTCAAAGTGGAACCCGGACTCGAGG
Organism: Methanomicrobiales archaeon; assembly: GCA_012797575.1. Lineage (GTDB taxonomy): Archaea > Halobacteriota > Methanomicrobia > Methanomicrobiales > Methanoculleaceae > Methanoculleus. The sequence continues at coordinate 15,959 of JAAZOW010000188.1, forward strand.
TTTCCCTCAGCAAGGCAGTTCTTCACCCGAAGCCCCTCGATATCGTTTAACTCCGCAAAGTCAAACCCGGTGATCCAGGGATTGAACGCCCCGTACTTACCGCAGTTGATCGCGCTACAGTTCTCATAGCGGACATCCTTGATCACCTTGTTCGTCGTCCCCCAGGCGTTGTGGAGGAATCCGTATGTCCCGGTATCCACGACCTTGCAGCCCGTGAACTCTATATCCTGAAGGGTGGGAGCATATACCGTTGGGTCGTGGATCAGGAGATAGACCGCCTGAATGCTTGTATCTGCAGTTCCTGTGATGTTGTGGAGCTTCGCATGGCTCGCACGGATGGTCATCACACCGAGCCACTTGACGCCACTGCTGTAGCCGGTCCCCTTGACATAAAACCCGTCCAGAGTCACATATTCGCAGTCCACGTTGATACGGCCATCGCGGGTGAATGATAGATACGTCGCATCCGGACCCTGGCCTGAGAGCGTCGTGCCCGCCTTCGGCACTATGATCCCGGCACAGTTGAACGTGCCATCTGAGAGGATGGCCGTACCGCCATCAGGCAGTGCAGCGAGTGCCGCCTGGATCTCAACATGGTCATCAACTCCATCACAGATGTAGTCTGCCTGGGCCTTTGACAGTTCGTTGCTATCACTTGCAGCCACGGTGAGCGTGGCCGGACTTGCAGACTCAGCTGCACTCACCGGAGTGAATACCGGTATAAGGCAGAACACCAGAAGTACTGCAGCCAGTCTTAGTATATTTCGTCTGTCTATCATGCTATTTCAGCCTCTCTGTGAGGTAGAACTACCGTCTTTCAATCACCATATAAATATTTTTTTAGCAGGATAAAATGAATTCAAAGAGATAATTTGGAATACGGGCAAGTAACATCCAATATATTTCGGATATTGTCCATGAATCAAAAGATAGAGGAACACAAAAAGATATTATATGATTGGTGGAGCTAAATTCGAAAACCATAAATATTCGCGCCTTCTGATGCCAGACCGCTGGATCTCCCGTTCCCGGGGCGCTTCCACACGAGGTGGATGGATATTCGATCGCGTGCGCCGGGACGATCCTGGGGTTCTGACCACCAGCACCTGGAAAACCTCCACCACCACCTGGATGATCGGTATCCTGATGTACAGGCACCATACACGCCCAAGATGCGAAGGTTGGCGCCCGGGTGAGCATCTGCTCAGGAACGCATCGCCACCGTCCGCACCCTGACCCAACGGTGCATCAGGGCGCAATCTCTATATAGAGAGTCTCCATAGAAACGCCCCTATGCGAGTGGCCTGCCTGACCTTCTGGTTCTACGACTACACCATCCAGATGGCAAACGAACTTGCCCGGCACGCCGAGGTGCTGCTCCTGCTCCCTGACTACAGGTCAGAGGAGTACCTGGAGGATATCGGTCCGGGGGTCGAGGTCCGCACCTTCGACTACTCCCGACATGCCGGGCGGTTGGGACCGTCGTGCTACTCGATGATACGGGACATCATCGCCATGATCGATGACTTCAGGCCAGATATCGTTCACTTTCAGGTGAATAACCCAATGCTCTGCCCGCTCATCCCTATGCTCCGGGGATATCCGCTGGTGGCGACATTCCACGACATCGAACCGCACCCCGGCGAAGACCACCTCCTGGATATCGGCTCCCTGCTCTACCGATTCACCCTGTTCATATCGAGGGCCTTCGCGGACCGGATCTTTGTACATGGCAACACACTCAAAGGTATTCTGGTAGAGAAGTACCGCGTCCCTGGCCGGAAGGTACACGTCATACCGATCGGTGAGCACGAGGTGACGCCGTTTACAAAGCATGCGCAGGAAGGATTGAAGCCGCCAGGGCCCCGGGTGCTCTTTTTTGGTCGCATTCATCGTTACAAGGGACTTGACTGTCTGATCCAGGCGGAACCACTCATCACCAGGGAGATCCCGGATGTCCGGATCGTCATCGCCGGCACGGGCGAAGACTTCGGGAAGTATGAGGAGATGATGGCGGGCCGGGGGGTATTCGAGGTCTACAACTACAGGATACCCTACGAAGAGGGTGCCCGGCTCTTCCAGCAGGCGAGCGTCGTGGCACTCCCGTATCTTGAGGCATCCCAGAGCGGTGTCGTACCAACCGCATACGGGTTCAAGAGACCGGTGGTGGTCACGGATGTGGGGGGCCTGCCAGAGATCGTGGACGACGGCACGACCGGATATATCGTCCCACCCCGAGACCCGGCTGCGCTTGCTGATGCCATCGTGAGCCTCCTCAAGGACCCGGAGGCGTGCCGGCGCATGGGAGAACAGGGCTACACAAAGCTGAAGACCGATATGGCCTGGTCCACGATCGCCGCATCTCTCCTTGCGGTCTACAACGAACTGGCTCCACCTCCAGGGGATGGGAGATCCTCTGCAGGAGGGGCTGCAGGTCTGGTAGTGCCTGCTATCGATGAAGAACCATGATCGAGACTGCGTGCTGGAGGTCTATCGGTGTACAGGAGGGCAGTGTCCGTGAAGGACCTGAGGGCAACACTTTAATAGATTGGCCTGGTAGTAACTGCACCTGCACAAGCATGCGCGCCCACTGCACGCCAGTAAAAACCCATGATGTCCCTTGGGCCACAGGCACACTGGGTGCATTCTCATACGAAGAGAATGTACCCTCGCGTGAGATTTGCGCGGCGCAACAGATGAGCTATCCAGCAGAGGCCACCACCCCGGATACCAGCTTCTCCCACGCGGCTATGCTACAGAGGGGCCTCTACACACCAACCCACCCGGAGACACAGAGGACGCCATGCACCTTCCAAACCCGCTTCAGTTGAATGACTGGGACAACAGGAGGCTCTTCTGGACACTTCAGGCCCTCCAGATCACCCTCATCGTGGTGGTCTGTCTCGACCTCATCGGTTACCACATACCGATTGCCCGCGAAGCCCTGGCCTTCCTCTACGTCACTTTCCTGCCCGGGGTTCTGGTACTGAAGGCGCTCAGGCTTCACGGCCTCGGCACGATCGAGACGGTGCTCTACTCTGTCGGGTTGAGTCTTGCGGTCCTCATGTTCACCGGCCTTGCTGCGAACATCATCTACCCTCTGCTCGGGTACATGCGGCCATTCTCGCTTGAGGCCCTCTTTCCCCTGCTCATCGCAGTCGTGCAGGCCCTGCTCGTTCTCGCGCTCACCAGGGATCGGGAATACTCAGATCCCGATCCCCCTGTTTCGATCATTCCCCCCGCCCCGGCAGTGCCACTCCTGGCGCTGCTCCCGTTCCTCGCGATCATCGGGGCGTACGTGCGCAACGAGCACCACATGGTTACATACCTCTTCCTCCTCCTCGTCCTCATCGCCGTGATCGGCCTCGCCATCGGGTTTGACAGATTCATCCCGCCCTCCTGCTACCCGTTGGCGGTCTATACTATCGCACTCTCGCTCCTCTACCATACCTCGCTGATATCGGGGTATGTCTGGGGTTATGACATTCACCATGAGCTCCACCTCGTAAACGGTGTGCTCGGATCAGGTCTCTGGGATGCGAGCATCCCATACAACACCAACGCGATGCTCTCGGTCGTTGTGCTCGTACCCATCTACTCTCTCATCACGGGCATGGACCCTGTCTGGATCTTCAAGATAGTCTTCCCACTCCTCTTTGCACTCGTGCCGCTCGGTCTCTACCACATCTTTGCGAAGCAGACCAATGCAAAGATCGGGTTCCTCGCGGCCTTCTTCTTTGTCGCATTCTTCACGTTCTACACAGAGATGATCTCGCTCGCTCGCCAGCAGATCGCTGAGATATTCCTTATGCTGACGATCCTTGTGATGATCGATAAGGCGATGAACCGGGCCCGGTGGGCGCTCCTCCTCGGCACATTTGGTATTGGCATGATCGTCTCGCACTATGGGCTATCATATATCTACCTCTCCGCGCTCGTCCCGGCATGGCTGCTCCTCGTCTTTTCAGAAAATCTCCCCGCCGGTATACGAGAAAAACTCTCGGTGGTTGGAGATAACCCAAGCTGGGGGATGGCCTCAAAGGTGCAGGCCCGGACGCTCGTCCTCCCCTACATTCTCATACTCGCCGTCTCTGCCTACCTCTGGTACTCGACGGTGGCCGGGGGTACAGCATTTGCCACCATCACCGGCATCGGGGATAAGATCGTAAGCGCCCTCTTCGTAGGGGCGTTAAGTCCCACGACTGCTCAGGGCATGCACATCCTCACCACCCAGGCGGTCTCACCCTTGCACAGTCTGGCGAAGGTCGTCCATGTCGCCACCCAGGGGCTCATCTGCGTGGGGCTGCTGGCAACCCTCTTTGGGCGCGAACGGTGGAGAATAAAGCCTGAGTATATCGCTATATCGCTTGTCTTCCTCGCGATCAATCTGGCCGGGATCGTTGTCCCCTTCTTCGCAAGCTCGCTCAATACGAGCAGACTCTATCATATCACCCTGATCTTCCTTGCTCCGTTTGCGATCATCGGGGGCATAACACTCTACGAAGCCGTGGTGGGAAGGATACCCCAGGTAAGAGTCACCCCATTTGCAAAATCAGCTTACCAGGTGTTGGCGATCTTCTTTGTTGTATTCTTCCTCTTCAATACCGGGCTCATCTACCAGATCACAGACGACCGCCCGACGTCGATAGCGCTTGAGACCACCGGAGATAAACCGGTCTTTAACGGCAGAGAGGTGGTGGGGGCGGGGTGGCTCCTCTCCGCAGGGAGCAAACGCCCCATCTATGTCGATGGGATGCGCTGGTGGCTCTTGCTGGGCTTTGGTCCCGATCATCAGCGCTACCTCCCGGCGAATGTATCGTTGATAGAACCAGATTCCTACCTCTACTTTGGCACGCACAACATCGTGAGGGAGAGTGTCCGGATTGAGGTGACGGAACATGCGGTCACCATGGCGGACTATACCGATGCCGGGAGATTCATCGGAGATCGGGACAAGATCTATGATAATGCAGGTTCCGCCATCTACCATTGGTGAAGGATCGGGCTTGGTACACCGTCTCATGTGGTTCCCTACCCGAGCTCTGCCTCACACGAAACCACCGAGATCTGGATTGTCTGGTCGAGAGGTGTACCCCCTGCGGGGAGGGAGAGCTCTTTTCCTCTCCGGTCCACTGCCTCAAGGAGATCTTGGGATAGAACCATATTCTCAGGTTCGTTTCCCTGGCACGATTTTTGATGGAGAGGACCTCCGAATGCGCGGGCGGGGGAGGAGGCGCGACGAGCCGGGTGAGGCCGGGGGGCCACCCGCCCTCTCTCACCACAAAATGCGGGTAGCGCTCACGAAATGAGGTTCACGTCCCATCGATCAGATATCCAGGATTGGTTCAAACTGTGACTTCCCGACCGGTCCGTAAAAACTTGTTATCTTCGGATCCAGGCCGCAGATCGGGCAGACATAGTTCTCTGGCAGATCCTCAAACGCGGTACCTTTCGGGTAGCCCCGGAACGGTTCGCCGCGCTTCCTGTCGTACACGTAGCCGCATATCTTGCAGATATACCTCGTTGGCTCCCAGGGCACAAATCCCCACGTCCCGATCGGCCCTTTGCCGGTCGCGCCACAGACCGGGCATAGGTAATCCTCTGGCAGATCCTCAAACGCGGTCCCGGCCGGGATACCGCGATGTGACTCACCCCGTAGCGGCGAGTAGATGTAGTTACAGTACTTGCACCGGTATCGCTTCACGCCCTTCATGCAGATCACACTCATCCAGGGATTTCTACCAGATAAGGTTTCCCGTGATCCTGCGCGGTAGCCGGTGACAAGCACCCCTGCCGGAGTGCAAGCGCGAGCTGATGCGAGAGAGAGAGCAGGGCGTGTTTGTCCCCTGCTCTCGCCGGATCAGGTATGTCCAGGCCGGGCTACCAGGAGACCTCGCCTGTATCTCCGTTCACCGTCACCCTGGTGCCGGGTGGCAGATGGGAGAACTCTGGAGGAAGGCGATCGATCATGGGAATCTCCGCAATGATCGCCCCGACCGCGATTATCGGTTCGGCCTCAGTATTGATGATTGCAGCAGGGGCAAGGCCGTTCTGTCTCAACGCGTAGATGACGTAAGATCCTACCGTCGATCCCTTCCCGTACGGAAAAGATAGCACCCGCCCGGCGATCGACTGCCCTTCAAGCGGGTGGCCCCGTTCCACGACGATACCGGTCTTGGGGTTGACGCCCGAGAGGAACGATATGGGTTCGGGTGATACGAGGAGTTCCCCGGTCCCTATACCCCTGGATATGCCTCTACCTAACATGATCATCGCCACCACATTATAATGAGGTTAGGGATCTAATTATATGAGTGACATGGACGAAACCCTTAGCAACAGCCCTGGAAGCGAGCACGACATGCTCAAACTCCAGATCCAGGATCTGAAAGCGCAGATCCTGGACTATAAACTAAAGAACGAGCTACTCGAGAAAGAGCTCCTGCAGCTCAGGAAAGAGAACGGTCAATTAAAACGGATGCCGCTGTTTGTTGCTGCGGTGGTTGATGTCCTGGATGGTGGTGAGGTATACCTCCGGCAGCAGGGCAACAATCAGGAATACGTCACCACAGTCAATAAGGAGCTCCACCGCATCCTCAAACCCGGGATGAAGGTAGCGGTGAATAATACCCTCTCTATCGTCAAGACAATCGGCAATATCTATGACTCAAGGGTTAGAGTCATGGAGCTCGATGAACAGCCTGGCGTAACGTTCAAGCAGATCGGCGGCCTGAAGAGCGAGATCGAGGAGGTCAGGGAGGCGGTTGAGTATCCGCTCACGAAACCGGAGGTCTATGAGCGTGTGGGAGTTGAGCCCCCCAAGGGTATACTCCTTTACGGCCCGCCCGGGACAGGGAAGACCCTGATCGCAAAGGCGATCGCCAACCAGTCTCATGCGCGGTTCATCAGGATGTCAGGGAGCGAACTCGTCCACAAGTATATCGGGGAAGGCGCGCAGCTCGTGCGGGAACTCTTCGTCCTTGCCCGGGAACGGGCTCCGGCGATCGTTTTCATCGATGAGATCGACGCGATCGGGAGCATGCGCACCAACGACGGCACCTCAGGGAGCGCTGAGGTCCAGCGGACACTCATGCAACTCCTCGCTGAGATGGACGGGTTTGGGAACCGGGGTAACGTCAGGATCATGGCAGCGACCAACCGGATCGATATGCTGGATCCGGCCCTGTTACGCCCCGGCCGATTCGACCGTATCATCCAGGTCCCCCTCCCTGATGCCGGGGCACGTCTTGAGATCCTGAAGATCCACTCTGCGAAGATGACCCTTGCCGGAGATGTAGACCTCTCGGAGATCGCTGACCTCACCGGGAAGTCCACCGGCGCCGAGCTTCAGGCGGTCTGTCGTGAGGCAGGCATGATGGCGGTTCGCAAGGATGCCAGGGCCGTCGAGCGGGAAGACTTTCTTGCGGCGATCAAGAAGGTGCAACGCGAGGTGGCGGCGCCTGACGCCCGCATGTATATCTGACGTGGGATCTCCTGGATCCACTCTTTTCCTCCCTCTGCATGCCGCATAAAGGGTACGGTTCCGTGCCTGACCGATGCAGCTGCCCCGGGCTGCTCTGCTCCAGGAAAGTCTTATCGATACCCCATCTACAAGATATATGGTGAACGTCCTCCTCATCCAGTTGGAGGGTGTTGATCTCTACGCCACCCTGATCAACTCTGAGACCAGCAGGGATGCCCTACGTTTCTACCGACCTGATAGGCTGAAGTGCGGTATACGTGCCCGGACAGCGTCGCTTGGGAGTGCGCTTGCCCTCACCTCAGAGCTCCGGTGGTACATCCAGCGGTACGTTGGAGAGATCCTCTTCGAACCCGAGGAGGGCATCTTCTGTTCATCCAGTCTTGCCCAGCAGATCTATAGGCGCGATGTAAAACCCATGCCGCCCTGGAGATATCGTTGCCTCTATCGCGTATCCAGTCATCTGATCGACATCATATGGATGGATGCGGGCACAGTGCCCCAGGTATATGCGGACCAATTTGAGCCTGATGATACGGTGCTTGAGGTCTGGTGCACGGAGGAAGAGCACCGAGCTGGATTGTAAAGCGCATCGGCGAGTATGTGCCTGTGGGGAGAGGGGACCCCTCTGGCGGCTCACCCCGCAAGCCTTCGGACGAAGTGCCCGCCGGTGATCCCCCCGAATGCCCGCTTTTTCACCGCATCTTTGAGCGCGCTGAGCGTACCCTGATCTCCCCGGCAAGCAGCTGCGACCCCGTCAACGTAGAGCCGGGTCATCTCCCCGGCATACCTGGGCCCGCGCCCCCGGGCATCGATCACGACTGCATCGATGCCCATCCCGACGATCCGGGGCAGATGGTCGATCAGGCAGGTCTCGACGGCGTTGGCGATATACGTCAGGGATTCGCCATCACACCGGAGCGGAAAGATGCGGCCCCGCCGATCTTGCAGCCCCAGGAACCGGTTGCCAGGAGCTGCCGCCGCCGGCCGATCCTCAGTCACCATCGCCTCGATAGTGCCCTGCACGAGCACCTCAAGCAGTGGGACGTCCCCGCCCCTTGACTCTGCAAGGCGGGTTAGATCAGCGGCCGGGAGTTCCGGGGATACTGTGCACCGTAGGAAGAGCGGGGCCAGCTCCCTGAGAGTTCGGCGGTTCCAGACGTTCAGACCGGCAGCCCCGAAGAGCTCCATCCGGGGTTCGGCCTTCCGCACCGCATCCGCAGCGCCGAGCCCGCTCACCATGACGCCGTGGATATCCGCATCATGGAGTGACGGGAGGAGCGGGATGGCTGCATCAAGAAAGGCGCGCCGCGTGATGGATGGCCACTTCCAGACAGGTTCCGTGCTACCGGCCCGGCAGAGAGCGGCAACCTCCTCAAGGAGGGTCGGGGTCATCGGGTCGACCGGTTCGAAGTAGATAGTCCGGGCGCCGGCCCGGGTGGCGGCCTCCACGCCCTCCGGGGTGTCGGTGTAGACTGAGACCGAGGGGACCTGCTCCATGACCCTGCCCGGGTGCGTCAGCCCGGCGATAGCAGCCTCTGCCCGATCCCGGGCCTCCCGCACCGCGTCCGGGCCCGGACGCCATGCAGCGGCTATGGTCTCCTCGACCCTCCCTAAGAACGCCCGGCGAGCCCGGTTCAGTGCGCCTGGAGGCGCAAAGAGCCCGCCCGGGTAGTCGAGATCCAATCTGCGGATGATAAACGGTGTCCCTCCGGTCCTGGTGAGCTGCCCCGCGATATCCTCCGCAGAGAGTGGCCGGCTCCGTGCCGGCTCCATCCGCAGGTCTGCCCGGTAGGCAGCCTGGAACCGCTCTCCATTGCGCCCGAAGAGCGTCCCCTCAAAACAGGGCACGCCGTCATCCCAGGTGACCGCAAGATCGATCGGCAACGGCTGTAGACCCTCAAGGATCTCTCTTGTCTGTTCCTCCAGATCCGCGCTCTTCGTCAGCAAGACCCTCATCCCCCGATCGACGGGTGCGGGAACTCTGACCCGCACCATACCTCGGCGGAGAGCGGGGGTGCCGTGGACGATGGTGCCCACATCCCGATCTGGATCGTCTGTGCAGAAGGCCAACCCGTCGCCGGAGCGGGGCACGACCTCCCCGGTGAGGCGGACAGTCGCCTCCCGCCTCTGCGGGCTGTAACTGACCACCGAACCGAGCGGGATCCCCCGGTTCCCGGGCCGGTCGCGGGCCATGATATCGGGTGCGCTGAGGATGTAGCCCTCGGTGAACTCGCGGTTGAATGCGAGCGCGAGATCACGCATATCCTCCCCGGAGGGTGTCCAGGCCTCCCCGGCGGCGATCGTATCGAGGGCGCGCCGGTAGATCCCCACCACCGTAGCAACGTATTCCGCTGAACGCATCCTCCCCTCTATCTTGAGTGAAGCCACCGGTGCACGTGCTATCCGGTCGAGATATGGGTATATCGCGAGATCCCGGGTCGAAAGCAGGTACGGTCCCTCTGCAGGCACGGTCTGGAGGGCTTCTGGGCGGCCATACTCATCCTTCTCAGCGATCACGAGCCGATAGGGCTTCCTGCACGGCTGAGCGCACATCCCCCGGTTCCCGCTCCGGTTCCCGATCATCGAGGAGAGGAGGCATTGCCCTGAGTAGCAGTAGCAGAGCGCACCGTGGACGAAGACTTCGATACCGATCCCCGAGACCCCGGCGGCGATATCCTCAATCTCGGGGAGGGTGAGTTCCCGTGCCAGGACCACACGGGAGAACCCCTCCCGCGCGGCCCGGGCCACGCCTTCACGGTTATGGATCGTCATCTGGGTGGAGGCGTGGAGGGGTAGATCCGGGATCACCTCCCGGGCGAGTGCCGCAACGCCGATATCCTGCACCAGGATGGCATCTGCCCCGATCTCATAGAGCCAGAGGAGGTAGCGGATCACGTCGGGGAGTTCGGCATCACTGATGAGGGTGTTTACGGTGATGTAGACCCGGGCACCCTGGAGATGCGCATAATCGATTGCAGACCGGAGTTCATCATCCGAGAAGTTCGCTGCATACTGCCTTGCCCCAAACCGCCTCCCCGCAAGATAGACCGCATCCGCGCCAGCGGCCAGAGCGGCGGCCAGAGCCTCCGGCGATCCGGCAGGTGCAAGCAGCTCCGGAGATACGATCGGATCGGCTCTTGAGTGATCGTGTGGCATTCTGATCCAGTACAGTCACCCTGCCGGCCTATATACCCACTCTGGCAAGACCCAGGAATGCTTGCCTTCATCCACTCGGTCCCAAGGGGGGTGTCACCCTTTTTTTTGCGAAGAGGACCAATCGAGAGGGAGGATCATGGATACGGTCGGGGTTATCGGTTGCGGAGAGATGGGGCGCATGCTGGTGGACGGGTTTCTTTCGTCGGGGGTGCTCCGGGCTGATGAAGTTGTGGTCTCATCGAGGAGCAAGGGGAGCCTGGATACATGCGCGGCCGCCTGGCCGGGGATCGGTATCGCGGCGACAAATACTGAGCTCGCCCGGCAGTGCCGCCTGATCATCATCGCCGTCAGACCGCAGGAGATCATGGCTGTCCTCCGCGAGATCGCTCCGGTGATGGATGGTAGTGAGCATATCGTCTCGCTTGCCGCTGGCGTAGGCCTTGCGGATCTTGAATCGGTATTCTGGGGTTCGGTCACCCGCACTGTGCCCACGATCACGTCCCGGGCTTGGCAGGGGACGACGCTGATCTGCCACGGACACCGGGTTGGGGCGGGCGACGCCATCCGGGTGGAGGAGCTCCTCTCCTCCATCGGTGACGTGATGCTCGTCGGAGAGGATGAACTCGCGGTGGCAACGCTCCTTTCGAGCTGCGGGCCGGGGTTGCTTGTTGCCATCATCGAGGAGATGGCCCAGGCGGCATCCCGCGCAGGTGACCTCTCGTACGACCGGGCTCTTTCGCTTGCGACGGGGATGGCCATGGCCACGGCTGCCTGCATGAGAAAGGCCGGCGAAGCACCGCCCGACCTGATCCGGCGGGTTGCGACCGGTGGCGGCATGACCGAGGTCGGGGTGCAGGAGCTCCGTGAACGGCTGCCCATGATCTTTGATGAGGTTTTTGCCGCTATGCTGGAGCGTCATGGTGCGCTTGAGAGATGGTGTGGCAGGAAGTCGCCCTGATCCTGGGAGGGTGCGGGCAGGCTTTAAGTGGTGGGGCGGCTACATCTCCGGTGGATATGAAGATCGTCGTCTCTGTGGAGGATACCGGCTCTATCGATGAGGTGATAAAGTATAGCCCAACGTTCATCGAGCTCAGGCTCGACCGGATGGCCGATGATCCGCTGGATCAGGTCCGTGCGGTCCGGGAACAGACCGCCATCCCCCTTATCGCCACGCTCAGGAGCAGGGAAGAGGGGGGAGATTTCGTCGGCGGCGCGGATCTCTGGGCTCGCATCGTCAATCCGATTGCGAAGTACGTTGATCTCGTGGATATCGAGGCCCGTTACCGGGACCATGCACCGGCCATCAAGAGCCAGGGGGTCCAGATAATCGCGTCCCTCCACACGAACGAGATGCCTTCTCCCTCAGAGCTGAGAGAGATCGAGGGGATGCTCAGATCGTATGGCGACATACCGAAGATCGTCGTGAAGCCCCGCACCCCCGATGACCTCCTCGCGCTCATCGCGTTCACCCATCATGCCCAAAAGCCCATCTGCACAAGCGTCATGGGCTCTGAGTTTCGCTACGCACGCGCGATCCTGCCGCTTCTCGGCTCGGAGTTCACCTTCTGTCACGCCGGAACTCCGACGGCCGGGGGGCAGTACCACATACGGGAGATGCGGCAGATCGCGGACCTGATGAAGTGAGGGGAAGAGGGACTTCACGGTCCCTTTCACCGATAACCAGGCAAATCATTCAGCTTTCTGATGTGTACGGCCATCTTACCTGTGATCTGGCGGACCCTGCATTGCAACGATTGTATTACAGTCGATCTCGCATCTGTTGAAGTTGCAAATGTTGCCCGGAAGCGGGTCCGCCATTCAGGTCAGGAGATCATCAGATCCGGGCTGGCCGACGCTCAGGCATTTGTCCGGGAGACCTGCCATGTGGTACCGGCCCGTGACCTGATGCCCGCGACATACGATCTGGCGTGCAGCCACGGGATCACAATCTACGACGCCCTCTTTGTTGCCGCGGCGGTCCAGTGCGGGACCGGCCTGGTGACCGGCGACGGCAGGCTCCACGACGCAGTGAAACCAGTGGTGACCACGCAACTGGTCCGTTGACACGGGCCGGGTAGCCCGCCAGAGAAATGGAGCCACGAATCACTCCGTGGTCTATTCCCCGCTCGAAACCCTTCGGGTCTCTCCAGCGCCGGCCCGTCGCACTTCGCACCTAGCGATGTTCGAGTTCCGTTCCTGCGGGAACGTCGTTCTAGCGAACCGTCGCACCCTACCCCCGGTACTTCCTCTGCTCAAGCAGAGCATCGACGATGACGAGCGCGAGCATGCACTCCGCGACCGGGACGATGCGCGGGGCGATGCAGGGATCGTGCCTCCCTTCGACCGATACATCCCGCTCGGCCCCGGTCGTATCCACGGTCCGTTGCGTCCGCCGTATCGAGGGCGTCGGTTTGACCGCGACCCGGACGACGATATCCTGCCCGGTGCTGATCCCACCGAGGATGCCCCCCGCGTGGTTGCTTGCAAACCCAGAGCTCGTGATGGGGTCATTCATCTCGCTCCCGAACATCCTGGCGGCGCCGAACCCCTCGCCGATCTCGACGCCCTTCACCGCGCCGATGCCCATCATCGCCCCGGCGATGGCGGCATCCAGTTTCCCGAAGACCGGATCCCCGAGGCCCGGCGGGCAGCCGGTCGCCGTCACCTCGACGATACCCCCCACGGAGTCCCCGGCATCCCGGGCGGCACGGATCTCCGCCTCCATCGCCTCCGGCTCCACCGTCCCGTGGACCTCGATGACCCTCCCGCTGACCTCGATACCCTGCGGCGCGAGGCAACGCATCGCCACCGCCCCGGCTGCGACCCGGGCAAGGGTCTCCCTCCCAGAGGATCTTCCGCCGCCCCTGTGGTCGCGGAGCCCGTACTTCGCCTGCCAGGTGTAGTCAGCGTGTCCGGGCCTGAATACATCCCGGAGGGCATCGTAATCCCCCGACCGGGCATCCTGGTTTCTTACGACGAGTGCGATGGGGGCACCGGTCGTCCTCCCCCCAAATGTCCCCGAGAGGATCTCAACCCGGTCAAGTTCCTGCCGTGCTGACTCAAGCGGACTCTTTCCCGGCCGTCTCCGGTCGAGGTAGGGCTGTATATCGGTCTCGGTGAGGCCGATCCCCGGCGGGCAGCCGTCGATGACCACACCCACGGCCTTCCCATGGCTCTCGCCAAACGTTGTGCACCTGAAGTTTCTCCCGAATGTGTTCATTGAAGCATCCCCCGGATCAGTGCGGGCGTGACCGCGATCCCGGTCATCAGCTGGAACTGCGCCACAGCCTGGTGGATGAACATCTCAGTCCCCGGTATCACCTCACACCCTGCCCTCTTCGCGGCCCTTATGAGAGGAGTCTCCGGCGGCGTGTAGACGAGGTCAAAGATGGTCATCCCCGGTTCAAGGTCATCAGGTCCGAGCAGGGCCCGGGTATCGGGATCCATACCGACCGGGGTTGCATCTACAACCACATCGGCGCCACTCTCTCTGAAGTCTTTTAGTGCTCCCCACCGGCACCTGAACCGCTCCGCAAGCCTCCGCGCCGCATCAGGGCGCCGGGCAAGGATCGAGACGTCCATATCAAGCGACATGAGAGCATAGGCCGCCGCAGCCGCTGCACCCCCGGCACCGAGGACGACCGCCCGCTCACCCCGCCGGTGGGCGAGCGGCGTGCGCACGCCGATCCAGTCGGTGTTGTAGCCGTAAAGCCTGTCGCCGCACCGCACAACGGTGTTCACCGCCCCAATAGCCGCTGCATGATCGTCCACCTCGTCGACGTGGCGCATCACATCGGTCTTGAACGGTATGGTGACTGAGAGCCCTTTTGTGGGGAGGAGCGAGGCGAGGCGGACGATCTCTCCCACATCAGGCCACTCGATGGAGGTGTAGTGGTACCGCATACCAAAATGGGCGAAGAGTCGATTGTATATGAGCGGGCTCCTGCTGTGGGCGCAGGGGTTACCAGCAATGCCGCATACCCTGAGCTCCGGATCGTGGGCGACCATGCTCTTGAGCTCAGAGAGCCCGAACCGCTCAAGGAGGACGTCACGTTCATGCATCGCGGCCGAGGAGATGGTGTCGTCTTGAAGGATCAGGTCTGCGATCTCCTCCGGCGTGCGCCGCCCGGTATCGATACAGGCATCGGCCGCGCCCAGGTATGCCTCCCTCCTCCGTTCAAGGAGGGCTCGAACCTCCTCTGCCGGCGGAAGATCGGTCAACTCCGGTCGATCGCTCCCGGTGATCCGATCCCGGATGACATCGGGCGGAGCCGTGAGGAGGATGACCGTGCCGCGCCATCTAAGGTCAGCGACGTTTTCCGGGTTGCAGACTGCACCGCCGCCGGTGCTGATCACCCCGTTTGCGTCCCGGAGCGATGCTATCACCCCTCGCTCGAGGTCCCGGAACCCTGCCTCCCCGCGCCGGCTGAATATCTCCGGGATCGTCATGCCTGCCCGACGCTCGATCAGTGCATCGGCATCAAAGAAGGATACTCCCAGCCGCTCAGCAAGGATCTGTCCGACCGATGTCTTCCCGGTCCCCCGGAACCCTGCAAGGACGATCTTTCTCACAGCAACCCCTCCCCGTAAAGCGCCTCCCAAAATCCCGGGAAGGACTTCTCCACGCACCCGGGATCGCGGATCGCCACGCCACCGACCGCGAACCCGAGCACCGCAAAGGCCATCGCAGTCCGGTGGTCATCGCGCGGGTCGACGAGCACGCCATGGAGTGGGGCGGGCGTGATCGTAAGGGAGTTCTCCGCGACCTGAACCTCCGCTCCCATCCTCCGGAGGATCTCTGCAGTCACCCTGACCCTATCACTCTCCTTGTACTGCAGATGCGCGATCCCCCGAATCGTCGTCGGCGATGATGCCGTCGCCGCCACCGCTGCGAGCGTCTGGACGGTGTCGGGAGATGATGACATATCGATATCGATCCCGGAGAGGTCACCCGCCCGCTCCACCGCCACCACATCGGCGCCGGTGGTCACGTGACATCCCATGGCCTCGAGTGCGGTGAAGAACCGGCGATCTCCCTGGACCGATGTCGGGGAGAGGCCCGTGACCGTGACCCGCCCGCCGCAGACGGCTGCCACCGCGAAGAGATAGGATGCTGACGAGTAATCCCCCTCGATCCGGTAGTTCCGCCCCCGGTAGGCTGCACCGCTCTTCACTCTGAACCAGTCGTAGCCCCGCCGTTCAAGCCGGGCGCCGAACCTGAGCATCACATCCACCGTCACGTCGAGGTAAGATCGGGAGGCCGGTGGCGCCGGGAGCGTGAGTTCCACATCTTCATCCGCGTAGGGCGCCGCCATCAGTATGGAGGATATGAACTGGCTGCTCATGCTCCCATCGACCTCTGCCTTCCCGCCCCTGAGCCTGCCTGAGATCCGGATGGGGGGAAAACCCGGCCGAGCCATGAACGCAATATCGGCGCCGAGGGCTCGCAGGGCGTCGGCGAGCGGCCCTACCGGCCGCTCAAGCATCCGGGCACTCCCCGTGAGCACCACCGGGTGCGGGGCGATGAGCGCCGTCGAGGTGAGCAACCGCAGTGTCGTCCCTGAGTTCTCGCAATCGATCGTAACCTCGCCCGACACCGGGAAAGTCCCGCCACACCCGGTGACGGTGATCTCTCCTGAGCTCCACTCCACCGGCACACCGAGGCTCTCAAGCCCCCGGGCGGTCGCCTCCGTATCGATGGCGCGGAGGGGTGCCATGATCCGCGATCTTCCTGAAGCGAGCGCAGCGGCGATCAGCGCCCGGTGGGTGTAGCTCTTGGAGGGGGGCGCCTCGAACGTCGCGTCGACCGGGCCTATCCGCGATATGTTGATGATCATATCCCCGGCACCCCCATGCGGGCGTAGCACCCAAGCTCCCTGATGGTGGTCACCCTCATAAGTTCCTCTCTCGCCTCCTGCCATCCTCCCGATATCTCAAGGTCGATGAAGAAGAGGTAACTCCCGATCCCGCGCCGGGACGGTCGGGATTCGATCCTGGTCAGGTTGATTCCCCGCCGGGCAAAGACTCCCAGGATATCGGCGAGGAGTCCGACGCGATCGATCTTCGGGTCCACAAGAAGGCTACATTTCGTGCACCCATCGTCGCTACGGGGGGTTGATGATACCTGCACGAACCGGGTGGTGTTGTCCCTGCTGTTCTGGATATCCCAGAGCACGATCGGGAGATCGTAGATCGTCGCTGCCATCTCTGGTATGATCGCACCGGCATGGCCATCCCCCTGCATCGCCACGGCGCTTGCTGCGTTGCTGCTCGTATGCACGACCTCCACCCCCAGGCGTTCGAGGAGGATGGAACACTGTTCGTGGGTCTGCGGGTGGGCATATACGACCCGGAGCTGCTCCGGCTTCCTCCGGGCCGCGAGGTGGTGGCGGACCGGCATATAGGCCTCTCCTGTGATGGAGACGCCGAACTCAACGAGGCCCTGGAGCGTCTCCCCCACGCCGCCGGCCTCGGAGTTCTCGATCGGCACAAGGCCGTCAACTGATCCCCCCGCCACACGCTCGATGATGGCGCGGATTGTTGGCAGGAGTTCGATATCGTCAGCGTAGAGCCGTGCGGCGAGCTCGTGGCTGAACGTCCCTGCCGGACCAAGCGTCAGGACGGTCATCTCGCCACCATATGGTTGATGAGATCATCGGTCTCTTCTGTGGCGGCCGCGAGGTACGAGGCGTAGTGGGCGGCATTCTCGGCGAAGAACGCCTGGAACCGATCGCTGTCGCCGGACTCCACGATCTCCCGGAGCGCCCGGACCGCCTCCGCAAACGTGGCAAGCATCTCTGGGACGGCAGGGTTCATCAGGAGCATATCCCCATAGAGCCCCGCGTCCTGTGCGAGAAGCCGCCCTGCAAGCCCCATCTCAATCCGGTAGATGGGGCTGGTAAACGAGAGGGTCTCATCCACATCGGTGCCGGTCCGGCGGATCGCCTCCGCCTTTGCGAGCGCTCCGAAGTGGGTGAGCCCCTGGATCACCGCCATCATCCGGTCGTGATCCTCCGCCGTTGTAAGGGTTATGGCCGCTCCCTGGTCGCGGAAGATCGAGAGGAGTCTCTCAAGGGTCGTGGGGACGCACCGGGCCGGAATCGCGACGATCGTCTGGCCTCTGAGCGATACAGCACCCGGTCCAAACATCGGGTGGAGCCCGATCACCTCGGCGCGGGAGGCAAGCATCGCCCGGACCGGTTCGACCTTGAGGGAGGTGAGGTCACAGAAGATCTGATCTCGTGTGAGCAGTGGAGCGATCTCGAGGATGACCCCAACGGTAGCGCGGATCGGCACCGAGACCATGACAAGGTCAGCCATCTCCGCGACGTCCCGATTGGTGAGGGCTGTCTCTCTCCCTGAGACGATCACCTCCAAGCCCGCCCCTTCAAAGACCTCGGCGAAGAATCGCCCCATCTGTCCGGTGCCGCCTATGATGCCTGCAAGCATTGCCATCACTTCTCGAGGATGGTCTCGGCGACAGCGATGCCGAAGTGCCGCCCGCCCTCCGTGACGCTCCCGAGCACCCGGTCACCCACAGCGAGGCGGGCGACCGATATCGCTCCACCGTCCTCCGCGACAAGCCTGATGGTCTCAGCGTTCTGAAGGACGAGGCTCACCTCCGCATCTCCGGCTTTTGCCTCGACGAGGAGAAGCGGGCGGCGTTCGATCTTTGCCCGGCCGACGATCACCTCGCGGGTCGTGCCGGTATGCTCGACGATGAGCACCTTATCCCCTGCCGCAAGATCGGTGAGGTAGGCGGTCCTCCCGTCAGGGAGGAGGGTGTAGGCGTGCACCGCTCCGGCATTCACCCGGAACGGGCGCGGGGCCACGTAGGGGTTCTCCAAGGTCTCTGGATGTACCATCAGGAACGCCGACGATGTGTTGCCGACGAGCATCCCGTCCCCGTCGGAGAGGAGGGAACAGGTATCCACGCAGACCCGGTCCCCCATGCCGACGGGAGCGATCCGGGTCACCTCGAAGGGTATGAGGGTGACCTTGGCGCCCAGACCTGCGATCACGCCTGCCACCCGCCGGATCTCGGACGGATCATCCGTCACAAGCAGGATACCCGCAACCCCCCGTTCGAGGACACTCAGCGCGATCTCCGCCTCATCTGCGTTCGTGACTTCAGCGATGATCCGATCGGACTGCGCGGCAAGGTTTTCAAGCGGGATGACCGTCCAGTCCCCGGTCTTTGCGATGACGTAACCCGCCCGGGAGAGCCTGAGCGCCTCCTCCTCAGCTGCCTTATCGGTGATCTCAACCTCAAAGATATCCTCTCCGGGGACGAGATCGCCGCCCTCAGCGATGGTCGTCACCCGCCCGAGCTCGCGCACACGGTCGGCGTCATCCACCATCAGGGCATCGGCCCCGCTCTCGATCGCGGTGGTCGCGAGATCTTTCCTCCACGGCCGGACATCGACCCAGAACTGCTTCATCATCCACGCTCCAGCGCATCGGCCGGGTCTGTCCCTTCATGCACCACCCGGCAGATCGAGCCTATGAACCGGCCGGGATCTTCACGCTGGAAAGCGTTTCTTCCCATGCAGACGCCCGCCGCGCCCGCCGCGATGGCATCGTGGATGGTCGTGAGCGTCTCAAGATCGCCGCCCTTCTCGCCGCCGGCGATCATCACCGGCACAGAGCAGGCTTCGGTGATCTGATGGAAGGTCTCCGGGTCCCCGGTGTAGTTGGTCTTGATGAGATCTGCCCCGAGCTCCTCGGCGACCCGGACGCAGTGCCCGATCGCCTGCGGTTGCCGGGGATCGATCCTCTCGCCGCGTGGGTAGATCATGATCAGGAGTGGCATCCCCCAGCGGTTGCAATCCCGCACCACCGCGCCTGCGGACTCGATCATCCGCGACTCGTTCGGCGCACCCAGATTGATGTGGATCGAGACCGCATCAGCGCCGAGAGCGACCGCCTCTTCCACGGTGCAGACAAGCACCTTGTCGTTTGGGTCAGGGTTCATCGATGTGCTCGCAGAGAGGTGCACGATAAGACCGATATCTTTTCCGCGTTTCCGGTGCCCCCCCTTTACCATACCCTTGTGGAGCACGATGGCGTTTGCCCCCGCCTCACTCACCTCGCTGACGATCTTCGTCATATCGCGGAGCCCCTCGATCTGGCCCATGGTGAACCCGTGATCCATGGGAATAACCACGGCGCGACCGGTGTTCCGATCCATTATCCGCTCAAGGCGGATCTCCTTTCCGATCATACCCATCACGCCCTGAGGATCTCCACTGCTTCCTCTGCAGACCTTCCTTCATGGATGATCAGCGCCGCGGCCCGTATCAGGCGATCGGGTGCCTGGTGCTGGAAGGCGTTCCTCCCGATCGATATCCCGGCGGCGCCCCCTTCCATCGCGCCCTCCACAAGGTCGAGTATCGCGTGGTCGTCGGTCTTCGATCCGCCTGCGACCACGACTGGAACCGGGCATCCTCTCGTCACCTCACGGAACGAGTCTGGATCCCCGGTGTAGACGGTCTTGACGATGTCGGCACCGAGTTCGGCCGCCACCCGCGCAGCGAGTTTGACGCTCTCGACCCCGTACTCATCCACGACTTTCCTGCCCCTCGGGTACATCATCGCAAGGAGTGGCATTCCCCACTCCATACATGTAATCGCGACTTCACCGAGGTCTTCAAGCATCTTTGCCTCGGAGTCGGCTCCGACGTTGATATGCACTGAGACACCGTCGGCACCCATCTTCAGGGCGTTTGTGACGGTGTTTACGAGCACTTTGTCGTTCGGGTCGGGGCCGATGCTGGTGCTCGCTGAGAGGTGCATGATAAGGCCAACATCCTGCCCATGCCCCCGGTGGCCGTGTAGCGCAAGCCCTACGTGCCCGATCACTGCGTTTGCTCCCCCGTCGGCGACGAGGTCGATAGTCGCTCCAAGATCGACCAGTCCCGGTATAGGTCCAAGCGTCACACCGTGGTCAAGCGGTACGATGATGGTCCTGCCGGTATTCCGATCCATGATACGTTCCAGACGAATCTCTTTTCCTCTCATAATAACAACCTCCCCCGGATCTTGAGTGAACACAATATCCGAAATGACTCAAAACCAGGTAAAATAGCGATAGAACGCTGCCGCTCCGTGATAACGGATACCGGCGATTAAAAGTTGGCGTGTTGCTCCTGCACAGGCGATAGCTGCTCCGTTAACCGAGGTAAAGGCGGTCACCGGCGAAAAAACATTCACCTTGCATTGTGCGTATGGTTGTGCATACTCATATAAAAGTGTTCCGGATTGTTGTGCGGGGGGGCAGGCCGTGGGTCGGCCCGGGCTTCGTGGGACCCCGCATCCGTGTATCCGGAGACCTTGCTGGCTTTTGGTATGAGAAGTCCCCGGTTCTGTTCCGCGCTCAGGCTCCAGCTCCCCCTGGAAGGAGAGGGTGTCCTCCTGCTCCCTACCGCGCGACGCGATACCCATCGCCACCTCCTTTGCTTGAGCGGCCCCGGAGAGGGGGTGGGTTTCATGCGTTCAGCCTCCTGCCGCCGCTGACGTTTTGTGGGAAAAGTAGCTATTACAGCCTCACTTTCGGCTCTTCTTGAATGCTATGACATCGCCGACGGTCATGGTCATGCGCCCCGGCCCGCTGGCGGGGGTGGCATCTTCAGGCGAATCGAGCAGCCGGATCTCAAGCGTTCTCTCAAGCTTTCGCCGGAGATCGTCTTCGGGAATGAGATCTCCTTTCTCGATCTTCTTAATGAGGACCTCACGCTCCTTGATCTCCTGTGCGAGGTCGAGGGTAGACCATCCCTTCCCTTCCCGGGCGACACGGATCCGGTCGGCGTAGTCTTCAACGATCTCTCCTTCCATCAGATCAAAGACATCGCGCGGCCGCCTTCTGGTCTGCGTGACGGCGAAGCCTGGTTTTTTCTGGATACCTATCTGTCGGGATTGCTGGACTTCTGTACCGTGTTTTGCACATCGGACACAGACACAGAGCTCTGCACCTTCGATCTGGATAGTCTTCGGCGGTCCCTGAATGAGGGCGCCGCATAGTTCACACTGCATAAGTCTCGCAAACAACTTTATATTCATTTTAACCTATATAATTATTTGAGGAGACCTATGGGAGATATCGCTCGGCAAGCATCAGAGAAGGATACCGGTGAAGACATCTACCAGTACCTCCTGGAACGGATAACGAACCTCGAAAATCGAAACCTGGAGCTGCGAGAGCAGTTCCGCCAGATGGAGTCCGAGAAACGATACATTGAGACCCAGAAGATCCGCTACGAGCGTGAGCTGCGCAAACTGAAGAGTGAGATTGAGCAACTCCGAAGCCCTCCTCTCGTGATCGGGACGGTAACAGACGTGATCGACAACAGCCGGGTGATTGTGCGAAGCAGCGCAGGACCGCGGTTTCTGGTCCGTACATCACAACTTATCGACCCTGATCTCCTCAAACCTGGTGTGCGGTGCACACTCAACCAGCAGTCCCTGGCGATCGTGGACGTGCTCCCCACAAGCTATGACGCGCAGATCTACGGTATGGAACTGGTGGAGTCTCCAGAGGAGGCCTATGAGAATATCGGAGGCCTTGAACCACAGATCGAGGAGATACGAGAAGCGGTTGAGCTTCCCCTGACAAAGCCGCATCTCTTTGAGAAGGTCGGGATCTCCCCCCCGAAGGGTGTGCTGCTCCACGGGCC
Organism: Methanomicrobiales archaeon; assembly: GCA_012797575.1. Taxonomy (GTDB): domain Archaea; phylum Halobacteriota; class Methanomicrobia; order Methanomicrobiales; family Methanoculleaceae; genus Methanoculleus. The sequence continues at coordinate 38,270 of JAAZOW010000188.1, forward strand.
GCCCGGCACGGGGAAGACGCTTCTCGCACGGGCGGTAGCACATCACACGAACGCGCATTTCCTCCGCGTGGTCGGCTCAGAACTGGTGCAGAAGTACATCGGCGAGGGCGCGCGCCTGGTCAGGGAGCTCTTTGACCTTGCGAAGCAGAAGGCGCCATCCATCATCTTCATCGATGAGATCGATGCGATCGGCGCGCATCGGAACGATTCGACGACGTCGGGCGACCGCGAGGTCCAGAGGACGCTTATGCAGCTCCTGGCCGAGATGGATGGATTCGAGGACCGGGGCGACGTCAAGATCATCGCCGCGACCAACCGGATCGATATACTCGACCGCGCACTCCTTCGCCCGGGCAGGTTTGACCGGATGATAGCGATACCGCTCCCCGATAACCAGGGAAGGTTTGCCATCTTGCGGATCCATACCCGGAACATGAACCTTGGTGAGGATGTCAACCTCTCGGAGGTAGCCCGGCTCACGGAGGGAAAGAACGGCGCCGATCTCCGGGCGATATGCATGGAGGCAGGCATGTTCGCCATCAGGAGGGAATGCGATACGGTCGGCCACGAGGAGTTCATGAAAGCGATCGATAAGCTCTCGGTCGACTTCGATCAGCACCACTTCCACACGACCTACGGCGAGATGTTCGCCTGAAACACAACCATTTTTAGGGCGAAGCTCGGATCTCAGCCTTTCGTCTGCGGTTTGAGTTCGATCTCATCGAACGTGACGACGTGGGAGTCGAGGACGTTGCCCCGGCCATCCACAAAGATCTGGACGAAGATCTCGGCTGGCGTGTTCTCCAAGGATACGGCGCCCTCGTGCTCTGCCCTGACATCGAAGCCAAGGGATACCAGCTCATTGCGGACGGCATCCCGGGTGTGATAGGCCAGGAGGGTGTCTCTGACCTTCTGGATGATGCTCTGTTGCTGTTCCTCATCTGCGACCATAACCCCCTCGTGCAGCCTTGTGCTATATCAAGTCTTGGGGGATGCCGGGTGGAGCTGCTCTCGCCCACAGAACAATAGCCTCATACTCCACGCACGAATGCGATCCGCCCAAGGCCCCGGGCAGGTGAGCCACAAAATGATCTCTTCGTCGCCGGAATGCGTCACCTCGTGGTATTCTCATCCTGCCACCCTGGAGCTCCCGGCCCGGAACTCCGGGGTGGATGCGCCCGGGCGCTCTGCACCAGAGTTATTACCGAGAGAAGCAACCTATCAGACAGACGTGATGGATATGGTTTCACCGTTGATTCTGGTCAATCTGAAGACCTACCATGAGGGTATGGGCCAGAGCGCCCACCGGATCGCTGCTGCGGCTGAGAGAGTTGGGAAGGAGAGCGGGATCGTCATCGGCGTCGCACCGGTCTTCACTGAGATCCGCCCGATGAGCCAGCACTACGCAATACCAGTCTATGCCCAGCATATCGATGCGATAACCCCCGGCGCCCACACCGGCCACATTCTGCCTGAGGCCATCAGAGCGGCGGGCGCACGGGGCACCCTGATCAACCACTCCGAACGGCGCCTCACCCTGGCCGACATCGAAGCCTGCGTCCAGGCCGCAAAGAGGCTCCAGCTTGAGTCGGTCGTCTGCACGAACAACGATCCCACCAGCGCTGCAGCGGCAGCGTTCCAGCCTGACTATGTGGCGATCGAGCCCCCGGAGTTGATCGGGAGCGGGATCTCAGTCTCAAAGGCCGATCCGGGGATCATCGAGCGTTCTGTGAATGCTGTCAGGGCCGTGAACCCGGACGTGAGGGTCCTGACCGGGGCGGGGATCCAGTCGGGCGAGTGTGTAAAAATTGCAGTCGATCTTGGGACCGCAGGGGTCCTGTTGGCATCAAGCGTCGTCAAGGCCGAAGATCCCGAGGCGGTCCTCCGGGACCTTGTCTCACTGGTATAGTCGGCGCCCGCCGTCCCAACCTAATTTTTCCACCCCGTGCTGGTACGCTGAGTCTAGCCGGGCGAGTGGTGGTTCATGGGAAGTGCAGGGAGAGGCTTTCCATGCCCCCGGTAGCGGTGCCCTTACATTATCAACGATATCAGGTCGTGCTTGGTGATGACGCCCTGCACCTTTCCCTTCTCGAGCACGATGATCGCATGGTTGTGGTGCAGGAGGTGGACGATCGTATCGATAGGCGCCGTCGGAGGGACCGTCGGAAAACCGGGTTCTATACAATCCCGAACCAGCTTCTGGTGCGTCTGGTGAAATCCTCCTTCCCCCATAGCATTCATGATCGCCGATTCGGATATGCATCCTATAGGTATTCCACCCTCGAGCACCGGGAGCTGGGAGATGCCGTTCTGGCCCATGATCTTGACGGCGTGGTTGATAGGGTCATCGTCGGCGACAGAAAGTACGGGTGACGTCATCACATCGGCCGCTGTGATCGTTGAGCGCTCTGCTGCCTGTAAAACCTCCACGATCTTTGTGAGGGTGCTGACTCTCGGATCCACGCTGCCGGATTCGATCCGCGCGACCATAGATTGGCTGATTCCGGCCATACGAGCCACATCTGCCTGTTTCAAACCCATGCGAATCCTCTTCTCTCGCAGCTCGGCCGGAGTGGGTATCTCCATATTATTACTATAGGTAATTTTCCCACTTATACTTTCGCCACCACGGTTCATATCTCTGGCCCGATGTCCAGGAGCTGCTCCCCGGAGAAAATATACGATCTAGACGGGCGCTTTCAAGAAGATAGCAAGGAGTGGGAGGAGTAAGCCTCCTTCTGTTCTGTGCGGCATTCAGCTACGCGCCATACCCGGGCGGATACCAGACGATCCATCTGCCCTACTCTGGTTTGCACCCGCAGGGATTCACCGTTTCATCGTATCCTGCTGCTACGTTCAACGAGTTATCGCGTGGATTCCACGCATTCTCGCTCTTGTCAATGAAGAGCTCGATCGTTTCATCACTGACAGCAGGCCGTGTCGTTTCTGTGTCATTGCCGTGGCTCTCGCCACCCGCATTTGCATGCGGCTACGTGTCTGGTTGGTGGGAGGACTTTCCTCAGCAGCACAGGTCATGTGCCACCGTCAGCCGCACTCTCCCTCTCCCCTATAATATTCTCCGGAGAGAATATATACCTGTGGTCACTCCCCGGGATCGGGTGGTGCGCCATGTCACCGTATCTTCAACGATCTTGACGTGTGAGAGTGGATACGCCAACAATCACGTGGAATGACGGTAGTAACCTGGTCTGTCTGCTCTCAATATGACGGCAAAGGGCGCGAAGAGGGGCAAACACCCCCAAAGATCTCTCGAACTTAAGGTGACAGCGAGCACTCGATCGTGCATACCGCACAAGACCACGGGGCGCCCATGCGGCCGCACACGCGCATACCGGATGAGGAGATCCCGGAGGAAGGGATGGATTTATATACTCGTGGTTGAGTCCTATCCCCTGGTAGTATCACCATGGGGGGAAGTGAGGCCTGTACGCACCTTGAGCTAGCGGCAATCTTTGCGGCGTTCATCGCTGTCACAACACTCTTCTCGTTCGTCTCGCTCGGGGTGGGCGCTATGGGAGGTGGATCACCGGCCTGCACGGACAGATATCCGATCCTGGCAGCGGGGGAGTCGCATCTCGCGCTGTCCGGGGAGATCGTCGGCTCCCTATCTGATCCGGGCCTCCCTGCAGCCAGCATCGATACCCTCACCTTCCGCATAGCCCATACAGGAGAGGGCAGTGCCATCGAGCTTTCCCGGGTCACCGTGACGATCATGGCGGGAGACTACCTCGAGATCCTCGCGCGATCAGGGGACTCCCTCCCTGGCCCGGGGATGTGGATGGCAACACCGCTTCCGGGTGGAGACGGCGCACTCCTCGAACCGGGGGGGGAGTGCACCGTCTGGGTCTGTCTCGATCGCCCCATACCTGCCGATGGTGACCTGATCATCAAGGTGCGCCCGGAGGGGTGCTGGCCCTGCACGATCGCGGGGCCGATCAGGGATCTTGCGGTCGATGCATCGGCCTCCCTTCCGTAGAAAGACCAAAAGTATTCAATCTCACACGATCCACCCTGATGGCAATGCTGACCCCGGAAGAAGGCAGAATGGCAGTAGGTCTGGCACGGAGCACCATCGAGAAAGTCGTACGAGGTGAGCGGACAGTACCACAAAACCTCCCGGCGGCCTTCCAGGAGAGACGTGGTGTATTCGTCACGATCACACGAAAAGGGCTTTTACGCGGATGCATCGGCCTCCCGTATCCCATAGCGCCGCTCGGTGAGGCGGTCGTCGAAGCGGCCGTATCGGCGGCTCTTGAGGACCCCAGGTTCGTACCGGTATCCTCCCGGGAGCTCCCTGAGATCGAGGTTGAGGTGACGGTACTCACTGAGCCCCGGCCGCTCGATTGCCCGCCCGAGGAGCGCCCCGACTGTATCGATGTCGGGAAGCATGGTCTGATCGTCAGCGGGCTCGGGAGAGGAGGCCTCCTCCTCCCCCAGGTCCCGGCAGAATATGGCTGGACCAGCACGGAGTTCCTCGACCAGACCTGCCTCAAGGCCGGTCTCCCGGCTGAGTGCTGGAGACGCGATGACGTCACGGTACAGGTCTTTGAGGGGCAGATATTCAAGGAAGAGGCGGTTTAGCCCGAATGACGATCGATTTTGAAGTCATACACAAAGATATCGCTGGAAGGGTCGGCAAACTCAGGGTGAACAGCAGAACGGTCCGGACGCCTGCACTCCTCCCGGTCATAAATCCCCACCTCCCTCTGGTGACCCCCCGCGAGATGCAGGAGATGGGGGTCGAGGCCCTGATCACGAACGCCTACATCTTCAGGCGGAGCACGGAGTTCTGTGATCAAGCGCTTGCGGAAGGACTCCACCGCGTCCTCGATTTCGATGGAACCATCATGACCGACTCCGGATCGTTCCAGCTCTCGGTCTACGGCGAGGTCGAGGTGACCAACCGGGAGACGCTTGAGTTCCAGCAGGCGATAGGAAGCGACATCATCGTTCCCCTGGATATACCGACTCCGCCGGACGCGGGCCGGGAGAGGGCCGCACGCGAGCTTGCGATCACCATGGACCGGATCCGGGAGGCCCAGCGGCTCTTCCCTGATGCAAACCTTGCAGGGCCACTCCAGGGCGGGACCTTCCCGGATCTGCGCGAGGGGGCCGGTCGAGCCGTCCGGGATCTCGGGATCTCATTCTGCCCGATCGGCGCTGTTGTGCCGTTGATGGAGAACTACCGCTACCAGGACCTGGTCGAGGTCGTCCTTGCAGCCAAACGTGGTCTCTCTCCGGCGACGGCTGTCCACCTCTTCGGCGCCGGCCACCCGTCTATGTTTGCCCTCGCCGTCGCGATGGGATGCGATCTCTTCGATTCGGCCGCGTATGCACTCTTCGCCCGGGAGGAGCGGTACATCACCCCGCATGGGAGCTTCAAACTCGGTGAACTCGCTGAGCTTCCCTGCCCCTGTCAGGTCTGCCGGTCGATGACCGCAGAAGAACTCCGTCGGTCTGAAGACCGAGAGCGTCTGCTCGCCCTCCACAACCTCTACGTCACCCTTGCAGAGATCGCCCGCATCAGACAGGCGATCCAGGATGGGACCCTCTGGGAACTGGTCGACGAGCGGTGCCGGAGCCACCCGCGCCTGCTCGCCGGCTACCGGAGACTCCTCGATCATGCGGCCGACCTTGCACAGTATGATGCCGTCTCGAAGCGCCGGTTCTTCTACCGTGGGTCAGAGAGCTGCCAGCGGACAGAGGTGTTGCGCTACCATGAGGTCATCCCCCGCATCCCGATCGGGGAGCGGGTGCTCGTCTCGTTCGACGGCAAGGCGGTACCCGGGTTTGATACGGTGCTGAACTTCAAACCTCCCTTCGGACCGTATCCTGTAGAGCTTGCAGAGACGTTCCCGATAGGCCAGAGCGAGATCCCGGACTGGGACGACGATATGGTCAGATCGGGGTGCGCAGGCATCCGGGCCCTTATGGCAGCCAATCCGGGGAGCCAGCTTGCTGTCCGGTGCAGTGACGCGTGGGCACCCCTGGTCCTTGAGGAGGTACCCGGTGTGGAGGTCTACCATGAGTGTGTATGAGGTGAAGAGGCGTGACGGGCTTGCGCGGATAAGTGTCTATGAAGATGGGGAGAGGAGCATCTCACTCCCGGCGGCGCTGGATACGGATGATCTCTTCCCGGCGCTTGGGAGGCGTGCCCTCTCAAACGTCCCGCTCTCTGCAGGGGAGGCGCTTGTCAAGGACTACTTCTCCCCGGGAGAGGGGGAGCAGCCGATAACCGTCCACCCTCTTGCCCCGCCGGCTCCGGAGTCGGGGGACTGCGCCCTGGTCGCAAACTGGCACACAACGCTCAAGGATCCCAGGAGCTACGCAACGCGGCTTGCGGTCTTAAAGGGGAGCACACCTCCGGACACCGCCTGGTACGCCCCGGCATCGGCCCTTCCCTCGACCGCCTGCCTCCTCATCTACTCTGGCTTTGATATATTCGATTACCGGGCCGTCGATCTCGCATCCGCGCAGAAGGTCTTCTGCCTGGCGGAAGGAGAGTTCCCTGCCTCTCTTATGGAGATGGGGATCTGTGGGTGTGAGGGGTGTCGGACCGGCGACCTCTTGCGGCATAACCGCCTCGCCCTGGACCGCGAGATCGGGCTCGTGCGCCACTACATCGAGGCAGGAAGGCTCCGTGAGCTGATGGAATCACGATGCCGCGCAGATGCGGCGCAGGTGAGCATCCTTCGATTCCTCGATCGGGATTATGGGTTTATGGAGCGTGCCCTCCCGGTGGCACGGGCGGTGCCGATGCTCGCCGCCACGGCTGAGTCGCAGAATCGGGCCGAGATCCGGCGGTTCGCCGACCGGGTGATCGAACGGTTCATCCCCACCCGGACCGATATCGCGGTCCTCCTCCCCTGTTCGGCGCGGAAACCCTACTCCCTCTCCCGGAGCCACCGGCTCTTTATGAGCACGGTGAACCGGCGGGCGCACGAACTGATCGTCACATCGCCCCTCGGTCTCGTGCCCCGGGAGCTGGAGCGGGTCTACCCGGCCGGCCACTATGACGTGCCGGTGACCGGATACTGGGACCGGGAGGAGTGTGCCTTCATAGCCGATATCCTCGCCCGTTACTTCGCCGCCCACCCCTACCGACGGGTGATCGCCCACCTCGAGGGGGGAGCGCTCACCGTCGCGGAGATGGCGGCGGAGGCCTGCGGCATCGATCTTGAGGTGACGTGTCAGGGACACCCGACGGCGCCGGAATCTTTGCGCATGCTCAATGCCGCCCTTGAGGGCGAGCGACGGATGCAGACCGATATGGTCAGGGGCACGGTCTCCTGGCAATTTGCGACAGATATCGAGACGAAGGGGCTCTCCCTCCGTGGCAGGAGCATGCAGATGGCAGTCCTCCGTGGGCGGCAGCAGCTCTTCAGCGTCGATGAAGGGACGGGGCTCTTCCGCCCGACGTTTGAGGGGTGGAAGATGATCCCGGAGGGTTACCGGGTCAAGATCGATGCGTTCGTACCACAGGGCGATATCCTCGCCCCCGGGGTTCTGGACTGCGACCCCCGGATACGGGAAGGTGACGAAGTGCTCGTAGAAGGGGCGCTCGCCTACGCCACCGGGCGGGCTGTGATGGGGGCGGACGAGATGCTCCGGTCGAAGCGCGGGGTCGCGGTCAGGGTCCGGAAGACGAAGAAAGTGGGGGTGTAAGAGGGCTACCGTAGTGCGTCGTGCCAATCCTTCAAAGATTTTGACGTATGAGAGTGGATACGCCGACAATTACGCGGAATGAGGGTGGTAGCCTGGCTTTGCGAGGCCTCTCCCTTCTATCAATATGCCAGCATCCCCCACCCCGCCCCCGAGGGGCGGGGGCAGTCGTGGCGATACCCGGGGAAAGGCCGTACCCGGGGTGTATCCCCGGACATTGGACCGTGGGGGATATACACCCGTGGGGGATATACACCCGTGGGGACATCGCCCCGGGGGTGGGGCAGATGGGGCGGGGGCAAAAAGCCCCCTCCCCTGTCTCTACTTTCAATATGCCAGCATCCCCCACCCCGCCCGGCTCGCCGCGCCTCCTCCCCCGCCCCGGGGGGCGGGGGCAGTCGTGGCGATACCCCGGGGAAAGGCCGTACCCGGGAGA